>NZ_DF968418.1:0-10759 GCF_001270025.1 Streptomyces azureus
CGTGTCTTGCGGATCTCGAACATCGCACCCCTTGAGCTGGGGTGTTGCGACGATCGCTAGAACTCAAGGACACCCCGGGGGCCTCGCGCGGTCCGGTCGGACGGCTTCCGCCACGGGCGGCTACGTCGCCGGAGCGTCCGGCTCGTCGTCCGCCTTCGGCCCCGCCCCCTTGAGCGGGACCTCCTTGACGAACACGGCCGCCGCCAGGGCGACCACCGCCACCACGGCTCCCAGCAGGAACGCCGAGTGCGTGCCGGCGGAGACCGCGTGCTGGTAGGCCTCACGGGCCGCTGCCGGGAGCTTCGCGAGGCTCGCCGCGTCCAGTTGGGCCGACTGTTCGGTGGCCTTGGAGCCCAGCGCACCGGCCCGCTCGGCCATGACGTCCTGGACGCGGTTGTTGAACAGCGCGCCCATGATCGCGACGCCGAAGGAGGAGCCGAGGGTGCGGAAGAGGGTGGTGGACGAGGACGCGACGCCCATGTCCTTCATTTCCACGCTGTTCTGCGCGACCAGCATGGTGATCTGCATCAGGCAGCCCATGCCGAACCCGACCACGGCCATGAAGACACCGGACGTGAACCGAGAGGTCCCCGTGTCCATCGTGGACAGCAGGTAGAGACCGACGGTCATCAGGACGCTGCCGAGAATCGGGAACACCTTGTACCGGCCGGTGTTCGTGGTGACCCGGCCGGCGACCATCGAGGTCACCAGCATCGCGCCGAGCATCGGCAGGAGCAGCAGCCCGGAGTTCGTCGCGGAGGCACCCTGCACGGACTGCTGGTAGAGCGGCAGGAACAGCGTCGCGCCGAACATCACGAAGCCGGTGATGAAGCCGATGACCGACATCAGCGTGAAGTTGCGGCTGCGGAAGATGTGCAGCGGCACCACCGGCTCGGCCGCCCTGGTCTGCCAGAACACGAAGCCGACGAGTGCGGCGACCCCGATGCCGGTCAGCTCCATGATCCGCGTGGAAGTCCAGGCGTACTCCGTGCCGCCCCAGGTGGTGACGAGCACGATCGCGGTGATGCCGACGGTCAGCAGGGCGGCGCCCAGGTAGTCGATCCGCGCCTCGGACCGCTTCTTCGGCAGGTGCAGCACCGCACTGACGGCGACCAGCGCGACCACGCCGAGCGGCAGGTTGATGTAGAACGCCCAGCGCCAGCCCCAGTTGTCGGTGATCGTGCCGCCGACCAGCGGACCGCCGATCATCGCCAGCGCCATGACGCCGGCCATCATGCCCTGGTACTTGCCGCGCTCCCGGGGCGGGATCAGGTCACCGATGATCGCCATGACGCCGACCATCAGACCACCGGCACCGAGGCCCTGGATCGCACGGAATCCGATGAGCTCGGCCATGTTCTGGGCCATGCCGCTGAGCGCCGAGCCGATCAGGAAGATGACGATCGACGTCATGAACGTGCCCTTGCGGCCGTACATGTCGCCGAGCTTGCCCCACAGCGGGGTGGAGGCCGCGGTGGCGAGCGTGTACGCGGTGACCACCCATGAGAGGTGTTCGAGGCCGCCCAGCTCACCGACGATCGTCGGCATCGCCGTACCGATGATCATGTTGTCGAGCATCGCGAGCATCATCGCGATCATCAGCGCGAGCAGCACGACCCGCACACTCTTCGGCCGTTTCGCCCCGGTGTCGGTGTCGGTGTCGGTGTCGGCGCCGACCGCCGGTGCCTGCGTCGTGTCCGCCATCGCTTTCCCACTCCCCCAGCTACCGCTACTTACTTGCCGACCGGCTAGTGACTACGCTCGGAAGCTAGCCGCGGAACTAGCCGGGCGTCAAGTAAGTTTTATGGAAAGGGAGCGGCGTAGGAGGATGGGCGGCACCATGGACGGCACGAGGCAGCGGCGCCGCGGGGACACCCGCCAGCGCATCCAGGACGTGGCCCTCGAACTCTTCGCGGAGCAGGGCTACGAGAAGACCTCCCTGCGCGAGATCGCGGAATGCCTGGAGGTCACCAAGGCGGCGCTTTACTACCACTTCAAGACGAAGGAAGAGATCCTCGTCAGCATCTTCGAGGACCTCACGAAGCCGATCGAGGAACTGATCGAGTGGGGGCGGCAGCAGCCGCACACGCTCGACACCAAGCAGGAGATCGTCCGCCGTTACGCGGAGACCCTGTACGGCGCCGCGCCACTGTTCCGCTTCATGCACGACAACCAGGCGACGGTGCGGGAGCTGCGGATCGGCGACTCCTTCAAGGAGCGCATCCGCAGCCTGCGCGACATCATCATCGACCCGGGCGCCGACATGGTCGACCAGGTGCGCTGCGTCAGCGCGATCTTCACGCTGCACGCCGGGATGTTCCTGCTCCAGGACCTGGAAGGCGACCCCGAGGAGAAGAACAAAGCCGTCCTCGAGGTCGCCACGGACCTGGTGACCCAGGCCCACCAGGGAGCCCGGGGCTCCTAGCGGGCTCGGGCCGTCACGAATCGTCAGACCTTGACGCCCTTGGCGCGCAGGAACTTCACCGGGTCGACCGCCGAGCCGTAGTTCGGGGTCGTACGGATCTCGAAGTGCAGGTGCGGACCGCTCGAGTTGCCGGTGTTGCCGGACCGGGCGATCTCCTGGCCGGTCTTGACGACCTGGCCGATCCTCACCTTGACCTTCGACAGGTGGGCGTACTGCGAGTACGTGCCGTTGCCGTGCTTGATCACGACGGCGTTGCCGTACGCGGGGCCGTCACCGGCGCCGTTGCCGCCGGCCTTGACGACGGTGCCGCCGTGGGCGGCGACGACCTGGGTGCCGCTCGGCACGGCGAAGTCCTGCCCGCTGTGGGTGGACTGCCACATGCCGCCGTTCTGGGCGAAGCTCGCGGAGAGCTTGTACTTCTTCACCGGGTCGACCCAGGACGGAGTGGCCTTCTTCGCGGCCTTCTTCACTGCGGCCTTCTTGGCGGCGGCCGCCTTCTTCACGGCAGCAGCCTTGGCGGCCTTCGCGACCTCGGCCTTGGCGGCCTTGGCCTGGACGGCGGCCTGCGCCTGGACGGCACTGGCGGCACCGGACGCGGCCGTGGTGTCGGCGGCGGACGCGACCCCCGCCCCCAGTGCGACCGAGACACCGAGGCCGGCGGCCAGCACGGTCGCACGGGTGCGGAGCTGGGACGTACGGGAGGAACGGGACGTGACGCGCTGGGACATCGAAACCTCGTGGGGAAGGGGACGGAGAAAACCACCCGGCGCACAGTCGCTCGCCGAATGGCCATCTCTTGGTAACCCGAAGTCCGACAAACTCCCAAAAGCGTGATCTACGACAGAAGTTAGTAATTTCGCTCAGTGGTCCACGTCTCTTGACATGGCACTCATTCGGGACGAATCAGCGCACTACACCACACTTCAGCCTGCTCCGCGGGCCGAGAATCCCTTTCCTCCCGACCCGTTCAGCACTATTCCGCCTAGTAACGGACATATCGCCTGTGCGGCATGTCACCGGGGGCCCTCTTCGGCCATTCCGGAAATGTGGCGCAGGCCTCTATGCGCCTACCGTTCGGTAACCCTACGGTTCCCCTCGCGCCACCCTCGCCCACGAACATGCACACGACATGTTGGCAGCGTCACGGACGTGAGAGGACCCCCCACGACATGCAGACCCGACGCCCCTGGTTGCGCCGCGCATCAGTGACCGCCGTCTCGGCGGCCGCCCTCGTGGCGATGGCCGCACCGGCCGATGCCGCGGCCCCCGCAGGTGCCGCCACCGCGGCCACCACGGCCGCCGCCGCAGACGTCGACTACGCGACATGGCAGAAGGACTGCCAGGCGGTGATGGACCAGGCGCTGCCCTACCTGAAGCAGCGGATCGCGGCCGCCAAGCCGGGCGAGAAGCAGGCGATCGTCTTCGACATCGACAACACCGCGCTGGAGACCGACTTCGGCTTCAGTTACCCGCAGCCGGCCAACAAGCCGGTCCTGGAAGCCGCCAGATACGCCCAGGAGCGCGGGGTCGCCCTGTTCTTCGTGACCGCCCGCCCGGACATCATCTACTCGTTCACCGAGCACAACCTCAAGCAGGCCGGCTACCAGGTCTCCGGCCTGTACGTCCGGAACTTCATCGACCTCTTCAAGAACGTCGCCGAGTACAAGACGGCCCAGCGCGTCGACGTCGAGAAGAAGGGCTACACGATCATCGCGAACGTCGGCAACAGCGCCACCGACCTCTCGGGCGGCCACGCCGAGAAGACGTTCAAGCTGCCGGACTACGGCGGGCAGCTTTCCTGACCCGCCTGGTCAACTCCGGGTAGTCTCACCCCCGTTCGGCGATCACGGGGGTGAGGCGGTTGGATCCGACGGTTCTCGGCGGCAAGCTGGCGTCCTCCCTGGTCGCCCCGCTGCTGAAAAAGCTCTTCCGCTCGGAGGGCCCGGGAGCAGGCCTGGTCGACAAGCCCGTACGCCTCTCCGCACTCGTGTCGTTCCGCGGCGAGAAGCGCACCCTGAACGAGCAGGACGTACAGAAGCTCGCCGAGCGGCTCGTGGCACAGGCGGTGGAGTCCCCCGGCGAACCGCCCTTCCCGCCCGACGAGCAGATCGCCGTCACCGACACCCTGGCCCGCAGGCTGCTCGCCCTCGGCGACCTGGACATGGACGACGTCCAGGCGGTCCGCTTGGGCCACCGCGAGCTGGCCAGGAAACTGCAGGACGCGGCCCTGGCGCCCGACGGACTGTCCGCGGACTCCTGCCACTTCCTCGACCACGCGACCGAGTGGGCGTGCCTCAACATCCTGGAGTTCTTCACCCGCCGCTCCACATTCGTCGCCCGCACCCTCGTCGAGCAGACCCGTGGCCAGGAGGAACTGATCGCCAAGGTCGACGAGCTGATCACCCGCACGCCCCGCCCGGACGCCCGCTGCACCGCTTTCGAACGCCGCTACCTGCCGTTCGTCGCCGAGCGCCACAACCACATCACGATCTACGGGATCGACCTGCGGGACTCCCCCGACCGCTGGCCCCTGGAGGTCGCCTACCTGACGCTGGAGGCGACCGCCGACCGGGACCCCGGCCGGGCCGCCGCGCCCGGCGAGGATCCGCCGGCCCGCACCGGACGGATGCCCGCCGACGAGGCGCTGGACAAGGACCCCAGGGTGCTGCTGCGCGGCGACGCGGGCTCCGGGAAGACGACACTGGTGCAGTGGCTGGCGGTGACCGCGGCACGCAAGGGCACGCACATCCCGTACGTCCTCCCGCTGCGCACCCTGATCCGCACCGGCCCGCTGCCCGCACCGGCCGCCTTCCTCAGCGCCGTCGGCTGTCCGCTGTCCCCGCCGGACGGCTGGACGGAACGCGTGCTGACCACGGGCCGGGCGCTGGTCCTGGTCGACGGTCTGGACGAGATCCCGGCAGCCGACCGCCACGGCACCCGCGACTGGCTGCGCGCCCTCATCCACGCCTACCCCGGCAACCGCTGGCTGCTGACCACCCGACCCACCGCCGTGCGCACCGACTGGCTGTCCCAGGAGGGTTTCCGGGAACTGTCCCTGGCACCGATGGGCCGGGCGGAGGTCGCCACCTTCGTCCACCGCTGGCACGAGGCGGCGCGCGCCCCCAAGTACGAGCAGCGGCTGCTGGACTCCCTGCGCACCAAACGGGACCTGGCCCGTCTCGCCACCAACCCGCTGATGTGCGGCCTGATCTGCGCCCTGCACCGCGAGCGCCGCGGCTACCTGCCCACCGGGCGCAAAGAGCTGTACGACGCCGCCCTCGCCATGCTGCTCTCCCGTCGCGACCGGGAGCGCGGCATGGGCACGGTCGAAGGACCGGAGCTGGGCGAAGCGGCCCAGCTCGAACTGCTCCAGCGCATCGCCTACGCCCTGGTGCTGAGCGGCCGGACCGAGATGACCCTGGAGACGGCCGAGAGGATCGTGGAGCGCGCGCTGCCCGCGCTGGCGCCGGCGGCCGGGAAGGGCGACGCGTCGGCGGTCCTGCGGACCCTCCTGCTGCGCAGCGGGGTGCTGCGCCGTCCGGTCGAGGACGTCATGGACTTCGTCCACCGCACCTTCCAGGACTACCTGGGAGCCCGGCACGCCGTGGAGGAGGGCCACCTCGACGTCCTCACCAGCCATGCCGAGGACACCCAGTGGGAGGACGTCATCCGCATGGCCGTGGCCCACGCCCGGCCTCACGAACGGGTCTCCGTGCTGAGGAAGCTGCTGGCCGGGGACACGCCCCGGCTGACGCTGCTGGCGCTGGCCTGCCTGGAGCACGCGACGGCGCTCGACCCCGCGGTGCGCACGGAGGTGGAGGGGCGGGCCGCCGCGCTGATCCCGCCGCGCACGACCGGGGCCGCGAGGGAGCTGGCCGAGGCCGGTCCGCTGGTGCTGGAGCTGCTGCCGGGGCCGGAGAACCTGACGGACGAGGAGGCGCTGGGCGTCACCGTCACCGCCTCGGTCCTGGGATCGGAGGAACCTGACGGGGCCCTCGCCGTGCTGCGCCGCTTCCGGGACCACCCGGACCACGACGTGCGGCGGCAGCTCGCGGGAACCTGGCACCGGTTCGGCGCCGAGGAGTACGCGGTCGAGGTACTGGAACACCTCGACCGCACGGACCTCTTCCTCACCTGCGAGTCGCCCGCCCAGCTCGCGGCCCTCGCCCGGATGCGTCCTTGGCCCGAGCTGACCTTCGAGGGCCCGCACAGCGCCGAGGACATCGTGGCCGCCGTACCGGAGCCCGGGACGGTGACCACGCTCGACATCCACCGGAACCCGCGTCTGACGGAACTGGGCGCCCTGCGGCACTTCACCTCGCTGAACGGGCTGACGCTCTTCGAGTGCCCGGACGCGACGGGCCTGGACCGGCTGTGCCCGCTGCCGCTCGCCGAACTCGTCCTCGACCCCGTCGCCGACCTGACGGGGCTGCGCTCCCTGCCGTCGCTGACCCTGCTCTCCGTGGCCCAGGAGCTGCCCGGCGCCGACCTCACCGACGCCCTGCCGGCCGAGGCCCCGCTGGGCTTTCTCTTCCTGGGCCGCCACAGCACCGACGCAACCGGGCTGCGGGGCCTGGGTCACTGGGCCACGCTGCACACGCTCGGCCTCGGACCGCTGACCACGGAACTGACGGCGGCCGACTGGCGGGAGGTCGCCGCGCTCCCCGGACTCACCCATCTGTATCTGAACGCGTCGATCATCCGGGATCTGCCGGCCTCCATCGGCCGCATGCCCGAGCTGCCCGGGGTCGAGGTGCTGCGGGTCCCCTCGATGGACGGCACCGAGCATCTCGCCGCACTGGCGTCCCGACTGCCCGGGCTGCACTCGGTGATCCTGGGAAACCTGCCCGGACATTCCTTCCCGGTGTCCGGCTTCCAGCCGCTCTTCCCGGACGCGGACCTCACCCTGGACCTGCGCTGAGGCCGGAGCCGGTGCCCACGGGGAGACCGGCGGACGGACCTGGGGTACCTCGCCCCGGGCGAAGCACGAAAGTGGGGCCACCACCCGAAGGCAGCGGCCCCACTCTCGTTTCAGGAGCGTCCCCGAAGGGTCACACGTCCTTGCTCAGGTTCGGTCCCGTGCCACCGGCCGCCTGCTCGATCGGCGGGACGTCCGGCAGGGCCGACTTCTCCTCGCCGCGGAAGGTGAAGGTCTTGGTCTCGCCCTCGCCCTCGGTGTCCACGACCACGATGTGGCCGGGACGCAGCTCGCCGAAGAGGATCTTCTCGGAGAGGCTGTCCTCGATCTCGCGCTGGATGGTGCGACGCAGCGGACGCGCACCCAGCACCGGGTCGTAGCCCTTCTTGGACAGCAGCTCCTTGGCGGACTGGGAGAGCTCGATGCCCATGTCCCGGTCCTTCAGGCGCTCGTCCACCTTGCCGATCATCAGGTCGACGATCTGGAGGATGTCGTCCTGGCTGAGCTGCGGGAAGACGACCACGTCGTCGACGCGGTTGAGGAACTCGGGCCGGAAGTGCTGCTTGAGCTCGTCCGAGACCTTGTTCTTCATGCGCTCGTAGTTGGACTTGGTGTCGCCCTGGGCCGCGAAGCCCAGGTTGAAGCCCTTGGAGATGTCCCGGGTGCCGAGGTTGGTCGTCATGATGATGACCGTGTTCTTGAAGTCCACGACCCGGCCCTGGGAGTCGGTCAGGCGACCGTCCTCCAGGATCTGCAGCAGCGAGTTGAAGATGTCCGGGTGGGCCTTCTCGACCTCGTCGAAGAGGACGACCGAGAACGGCTTGCGGCGGACCTTCTCCGTCAGCTGGCCGCCCTCCTCGTAGCCCACGTAACCGGGGGGCGAACCGAAGAGACGCGACACCGTGTGCTTCTCGCTGAACTCCGACATGTCGAGGGAGATCAGCGCGTCCTCGTCACCGAAGAGGAACTCGGCGAGCGCCTTGGACAGCTCGGTCTTACCGACACCGGACGGGCCGGCGAAGATGAACGAGCCACCGGGACGCTTCGGGTCCTTCAGACCGGCGCGCGTACGGCGGATCGCCTTCGACAGTGCCTTGACGGCGTCCTTCTGACCGATGACCCGCTTGTGGAGCTCGTCCTCCATGCGGAGCAGTCGGCTGGACTCCTCCTCTGTCAGCTTGAAGACCGGGATGCCCGTGGCCGTGGCGAGGACCTCGGCGATCAGCTCGCCGTCGACCTCGGCGACGACGTCCATGTCGCCGGCCTTCCACTCCTTCTCCCGCTTGGCCTTGGCGGCGAGGAGCTGCTTCTCCTTGTCGCGCAGGGAGGCGGCCTTCTCGAAGTCCTGCGAGTCGATCGCGGACTCCTTGTCGCGGCGGACACCGGCGATCTTCTCGTCGAACTCGCGCAGGTCCGGCGGCGCGGTCATCCGGCGGATACGCATCCGGGAACCGGCCTCGTCGATCAGGTCGATCGCCTTGTCCGGCAGGAAGCGGTCCGAGATGTACCGGTCGGCCAGGGTGGCGGCCTGGACCAGCGCCTCGTCCGTGATGGAGACGCGGTGGTGCGCCTCGTACCGGTCACGCAGACCCTTGAGGATCTCGATCGTGTGCGGCAGGGACGGCTCGGCGACCTGGATGGGCTGGAAGCGGCGCTCGAGGGCCGCGTCCTTCTCCAGGTGCTTGCGGTACTCGTCCAGCGTGGTCGCACCGATGGTCTGGAGCTCACCGCGGGCCAGCATCGGCTTCAGGATCGAAGCCGCGTCGATGGCGCCCTCGGCGGCACCCGCACCGACCAGCGTGTGCAGCTCGTCGATGAACAGGATGATGTCGCCGCGGGTGCGGATCTCCTTGAGCACCTTCTTCAGGCGCTCCTCGAAGTCACCGCGGTAGCGGGAGCCGGCGACCAGCGCGCCGAGGTCCAGGGTGTAGAGGTGCTTGTCCTTGAGGGTCTCGGGCACCTCGCCCTTGACGATGGCCTGGGCGAGACCCTCGACGACGGCGGTCTTGCCGACGCCGGGCTCACCGATCAGGACCGGGTTGTTCTTCGTACGGCGGGACAGCACCTGCATGACCCGCTCGATCTCCTTCTCGCGCCCGATGACCGGGTCGAGCTTGGACTCACGAGCGGCCTGGGTGAGGTTCCGGCCGAACTGGTCGAGGACCAGGGACGTGGAGGGCGTGCCCTCGGCAGGACCGCCGGCGGTGGCGGTCTCCTTGCCCTGGTAACCGGAGAGCAGCTGGATCACCTGCTGCCGCACGCGGTTCAGATCTGCGCCCAGCTTGACCAGGACCTGGGCGGCGACGCCCTCGCCCTCGCGGATCAGGCCGAGCAGGATGTGCTCCGTGCCGATGTAGTTGTGGCCCAGCTGAAGAGCCTCGCGGAGCGACAGCTCCAGGACCTTCTTGGCACGAGGGGTGAAGGGGATGTGACCCGACGGGGCCTGCTGGCCCTGCCCGATGATCTCCTCCACCTGCTGGCGGACCGCCTCGAGCGAAATCCCGAGGCTCTCAAGGGCCTTGGCGGCGACACCTTCACCCTCGTGGATCAGGCCCAGGAGGATGTGTTCAGTGCCGATGTAGTTGTGGTTGAGCATCCGGGCTTCTTCCTGAGCCAGGACGACAACCCGCCGCGCGCGGTCGGTGAACCTCTCGAACATCGTTAATCGCTCCTCAGAGCGGTCAGGCAGTGGGGGGAACTTCCCCTCCCTGTCCTTCCGCAGCTTAGTCCCGCAAGCGGGGACCGCTCATTCCAACTGCCGACACCGTCCTTGGCCTCCTGACCCCGAACGCCGACATCTGCTCCAACCCGATGGTGCGAGACGATGTTCCCGCAGGCCAGGCAGTTACCCCCTTCGCCAGTACGCCCATGGCGAACGTGAGACGGCCTTTCCTGCGTGTCGCCCCCTCCCACTAGGGATGTCTTACCCGTACGGACCGGAAGTCCATGCCGAGCACCCCCGTTCCCTCCGCTACGGGCGAACAACCTTGCACCACCCCGCACCCCCAACACACACCCGTTTCGCCACTGTGTGCACTCACAACAGCACCCACCGTAACCCGCACGCCCTTCCGGCTGTTGCACTTGGCATGTTCGGAGCCCCCGGCCCCATCCCCTTCCCCCGTCGGCCGCTCGACGCGAGCTGTCAGGTCCGACGGTGGTACGAGAACGAACTGGGCTGGCCCACGGTGCCCGGCGATCCTCTGCGGCTGGTGGTGGGGGTGCGCTACGACGTCCTGGACGTGCCGGCCGAGGCAGGACACGCGGCCCTGCGGCACTTGGGGCCGCGCTCCCCGGTGGCCGTGCTCGGCGACCGGATGCGCCTCCTGGTGGCCCCGGGCAGCGCGGAGGAACTGCCCGGGCTGCTGGAGTGGCTGGAGTGGGGAACGCTGCCGCTCGACCTGACGGCGATCGGG
>NZ_DF968419.1:0-8201 GCF_001270025.1 Streptomyces azureus
GTCCCCCTACTCCGTGCAGCCCTGCCGGCCGGACGCGAGCGTGGCGCAGGCCTTGGCGTCGGCGGCGTTCTTCACAGACACCATCGGGGTGTACGCGATGGTGTCGCCGGCGACGGTGATGTTCCCGGTCTGCTTCGCCTTGCCCGCGCTGACCTGGACCTCGTCGCCCTGTGCCGCCTGGGTGATACGTCCCCAGGCCGCCTTGCAGGTGTCGCTGTAGCGGACCTCGACCACGGTCGTGCCGACGGTCGCGGTCTGGGCCGTGGTCACCAGGTCACCACTGCACCCCATGCTCTCCGCGTCCTTGCCGGTGCAGCTGTCGCCGCTGCACTTCACGCCGGGCGGCAGGTCCGGGTTCGTGCTGGCGGCCGGCGTGGACGACTTGGTGCCGCCCTTGGCCTCGTCGTCGCCACCGCCACCGGTGAGGTAGAACGCGCCGGCGATCACCACGAGCACGCCCACGACACCCGCGAGGAACGTCGCGGTCCGCCGCTTGCCGCCAGGACCACCAGAGCCGCCAGTGCCACCGGCACCACCGGCACCCGCCGGGACGGCGTCCTGCGGCGGTGTGCCGTGCGAGGCCGCCCCGGCGCCCGGTGTCCGGACGGTTCCGGGACCCGAAGCGGGCGTGGAGCCGGTTCCCGTCCCGGCGGTACGCCCGCGGCCCTGGGCAGGGCCCTGGTACCCGGCCACTCCCCACGAGTTGGCCCCGGTCGAGCCGCTCCGGCCGCCGCCGTCCTCCCGTACACCGCTGCCGGTGGAGTCCTGCACCTCGGGGGCCGTCGGCTGCGGCGGCACGGTCGGAGCCACACCTGCCGGGCCCGCGATCCCCGGCGTGGCCGTGGCGCTGCCGCTTCTGCGGGCCGGCCGGCCGCCGCCCGCGGAGGCCGACTTGCCGTCGCCCTTGGAACCGGCCGAGGGGCTCCCGAAGTCCTGCCCGCCGAACTCCCCGAGCGCGGCGCGCGCCTGGGAGATCCGTATGGCCTCCATCGTCATGTCGTGCCGCATCTCCGAGCGGCTCCAGGCGCGCTCGGCGAGCTCCCACATGGTGGTCAGGTGCACCGGGTTGGTCTCGGTGACCTCGGCCAGCGCCACGATCGCGCCCTTGGGCGCGAGCAGCCGGCCGTTCAGATAACGCTCCCACGACGTCTTGCTGTAGCCCGTGCGGTCCGCCACCGACGCGATGCTCAGACCGCTGCGGTCCACGAGTCTGCGCAGCTGGCTGGTGAACTCCCTGATCTGTGGATCGAGCTCATCCGGCAAGGCCCTCCAACGAGGCATTGCGTCCCCCCTCTTCCCCCCGGTACGTGCTGTTATTACCCGCGCTGTTCGCCCCGCGCGTCGGCGGCCTTGGCCGAGTCCCCGTTCTGGCTACCCACAGGGATGCGTCCACTCAGGATCTCAGTTCCCTGAGCGGGGGCGCACAGAAGCGCAGGAGCCGCGCGCGATACACCCTGGACCGTCCCGATTGTCCATGCCAGCCCCGTGGTTGCACCAGTTCGTGCCGAATCTGCCGGAGGAAGTACCGGAACCAGTACCGGAACCGTCACTTCCGTGCCACAGCGCACTGACAGCCGTTGAACAGGCTCTTCGCCGTGCAGGAGGGTTAGCCGTGGCGGCGGCCCGTCCTTCCTCGGGGGAGAGGACGGACCGCCGTCCGGTCACTCGCTGGTGACCGTGAAGTGCAGCGTGTCCTTCAGGAACGGGATCTGGAGCCAGGGGTCCGGCTGCGCCATCATCGCCAGCAGGACGATCGCCAGGCCCATGACGCCGTACGTGACGATGTCCGTGAACCGGGAGCGGACGGCGAGCATGCCGACGTCCGGCAGCAGCCACCGCATCGCGCCACCGCCCAGCAGGGCGATGCCGATCAGCAGCGTCCCGAGCCGGAACTGACCGAACGCGGTCACCAGCAGCCCGAGTCCGACCAGCCCCAGCACGGCGAGGACGGGCCACTGCCGCGCCGGCGCGAACGCGTCCCCGGACGCGGCCCGGCCACCGCCCTCGGGCCGCGCGGTGTCCTTGGTGAACAACGGAAAACGCCGGGTGACCCGCCGCGGCCGCCCCTCGGCATCGGGCGCGCTGACGGGATCCCGCACGGTGAGATCGTCGCCCTCCACCCGCACCCCCGGGTCGGCGTCACCGTCGCGCGCACCCGGCGCGTCCCGCTCGCTCTGCACGGCCTGCGCGCTCCGGCCGGCCTGAGTGCCCTGCGCGCCCGCGCCGCTCTGCGCACTCCCGCCGCTCGACACTCCGGCAGCGCTCGGAACGGCGGACGGGGCACCCAGGGCGTCCCGCCCGCCCCGGCCGGCCGGAGCGCCCTCCGCGCCCGCACCGTTCTGCGCGCTCCGGCCGGCCGACGCACTCTCCGCGTTCCCGGCGCCCGAGGCGCTGCCCGCGCTCCCCGCGTCCCGTTCAGCCGACACTGCGCTCCGCCGCCTCGACCACGTTGACGAGCAGCTGGGCGCGGGTCATCGGGCCGACTCCGCCGGGGTTCGGGGAGATGAAGCCGGCGACCTCGGCCACGTCGGGGTGGACGTCGCCCACGATCTTGCCCTCGGCGCTGCGGGAGACGCCGACGTCCAGGACGGCCGCGCCCGGCTTGACGTCCTCGGCGCGGATCAGGTGGGCGGAACCGGCCGCGGCGACGATGATGTCCGCGCGCTTGAGGTGCGCCGACAGGTCACGCGTGCCGGTGTGGCACTGGGTCACGGTCGCGTTCTCGCTGCGCCGGGTCAGCAGCAGCGGCATCGGCCGGCCGATGGTCACACCCCGGCCGACCACCACGACCTCCGCGCCCTTGATCTCCACGCCGTAGCGGCGCAGGAGGGTCAGCACGCCGTTGGGGGTGCAGGGCAGCGGGGCCGGCTCGTTCAGGACCAGACGGCCGAGGTTCATCGGGTGCAGGCCGTCCGCGTCCTTGTCCGGATCCATCAGTTCCAGGATGCGGTTCTCGTCGATGCCCTTGGGCAGCGGCAGTTGCACGATGTAACCCGTGCACGCCGGGTCCTCGTTCAGCTCGCGGACGGCCGCCTCGATCTCCTCCTGCGTCGCCGTGGCCGGCAGCTCGCGCTGGATGGAGGCGATGCCGACCTGCGCGCAGTCACGGTGCTTGCCGGCGACGTACTTCTGGCTGCCGGGATCGTCCCCGACCAGGATCGTGCCGAGGCCGGGCGTGACGCCCTTCTCCTTCAGCGCCGCCACGCGGGCGGTCAGATCGGACTTGATCGCGGCTGCGGTGGCCTTGCCATCGAGAATCTGGGCGGTCATGACCCCATCCTCGCGGATGACCCGCCCACGGTTCCAATCCGGCCGCAATCCGGGCACCACGGGGCCCGTCCTCCCGTATCCGCCCATGATCAGCGATGTTGCACTTGCACAACACATCGGGAATGCGGCTGGACAAGCCCGTCAGTGGTGGAGAACGATGACCTGACAAGTGCCGCGGGCAGTTCAACGGGGGGACGGCCGCAATCTGAAGACATGTCCTCCGTACGGATGCCACGCGTCGTCCCCGCACTCGGACCAACGGAGGAAAGCCCCCATGAGCTACGGCGACCCGAACAACCCCTACGGCGCTCCCCAGGGACAGCCGCAGCAGCCGCAGCAGCAGCCGGGCTACGGCTACCCGCAGCAGCAGGGGCAGGCGCCCGGTTACGGCTACCCGCAGGCCCCTCCGGTGTCCCCCTACGGCGGGCCCGCCGCGCCGACGACGATGCCGGGCTCGGTGAACGCGGCACGCGTGATGATGTGGGTGATCGTCGGTCTGCAGGTCATCGCCGTGGTGATCCTCGGCCTCGGCGCCGCGGCCCTCAACGCCGCGAAGGACGACGCGTCCCTCAAGGACAACGTCGCCTTGCAGGACCTGGTCGGCGATTCGACCGGCCTGATCTGGGGCTACGTGGTGTTCGGCCTGGCCTGGCTGGTGTTCGCGGCCGTCCTGGCGACGAAGTTCAAGAACGGCGGCAACGGCGCCCGCATCACCATCCTGGTCTTCGCCATCATCACCGCCGTCCTCGGCATCTACCCGTTCATCCTCGTGGGCCTGGTGCACACCGTCCTGGCCATCCTGGTCGCGGTGTTCGTCGGCAATGCCAACGGCAAGGCCTGGTTCAACCGACCCCGTTACTGAACGGACCCCGGCGAGCGGACCAGTTCACGCCAATCACACCCAAGGGCCGTGCCTCACCCGTACGAGGGGGCACGGCCCTGGTGCGTCGCCCTAACCTGACGGTGGCAGCTGTCAGGCACGGGGAGAGCACCTTGTACAGCATCATCGTGGTACCTCCGCCGGCCTCGGAGGACCAGCGAGACCGCAGCCAGATCCGACTCGCGCCCGGTGAACGCCTCACGTTCGGCCGGTCCGCGCACGACAACGATCTCCGCATCACCCACGACGGAGCCTCCCGCCGGGCCGCTGAGATCACCGCGCACGGCGCCTTCTGGATCCTCAGCAACCTCGGCCGCGAAGGCCGCCGGCACCGGCCACCGCTCCTTCCGCCAGCCCCGCCCGCGCCCGGCCCGCCGCCGCTCCCGCCGTACGGCGGTCCTGGCGGCCGGTGTCGCCGCCGCCCTCGGCTGCGGCGTCGCCACCTGGGCCGATCCCGGCGACGACGGCGGGAGCAAGGCCGGTGAGACCCGCAAGGTGACGCCCGCCACCTACGGCACCTGCGAACTCCGCACCGACAAGGCGTACCGGTGGCCTACCGGCGGCCCATCGTCGACTCGGCCCACGACTGCGTCCAGCCGGAGCTCACCCCGGCGCTCATCACCGCGACGCTGAAGGTCGAGAGCGACTTCGACCCCGACCTCTCCGACCGGGACGCGGGCGAGGAGGGCGAGTACGGCATCGCCCGCTGGACCTCGAGCATCCTGCGCTGGTGGATCCGCGCCGACGGCGTCCCCGCGAAGGGGCCCCAGGCCGCCGCTCACCCCCTCCGAGTCCGTCCCGGCCATGGCCCGCTACCTGTGCTTCATCGAACCGCGCCTGGAACAGACCGGGTTGTCCGGCGACCGGCAGGTGCTGGTGGCGGCCGCCTTCCGGACCTCGGCCGAGACCGTGAACAACGCGGGCGGTGTTCCCCCGAAGTACCGCGACCACGCCGCCCACGTCGCTCACTACCTCAAGGAGTACGCCCCGCCCGGTAAGAAGTGACCGGCCGGAGACCGCTGCGCCGGTGCCGCTTTCTCTCACCAACCCTTCACACACGCGCTGTATCAGGCGCGATGCTTCGTACTCGTTCAAAAACGTCCCATACCCTTCCCCTCGTCGGACCGGGGGCTGCGCCCCCTGGCGTCACAGGAGGAGGGGGACGACTCCATGTACAGCGTCATCGTCGTACCACCGATGTGCGGCAGCGCGGAGGGGCAGGTCAGGATCGCCGCGGGCGAACGGCTGACGTTCGGCAGGGCCGGGACGGACGGCGGACTCGTGATCGACCACGAAGGGGTGCCCCGGGTCGCCGGGGAGATCACGGCACACCGCTCCTTCTGGCTGCTGAGCAACCTCAGCGAGGACCAGACCTACGTGGTGGAGAACCCGGAGGGCGCGGGAGAACACCTCAAGATCGCGCCGGGCCGCATGGAAGCCCCGGTGCCGTTCGAGTTCTCGCGGGTGGTCCTGCCCGCCGCGGGAGACCTGCTCACCTTCGACGTGTGGGCGCCACGCCACGCCTTCCGCAGCGCCGACCGCCGGGCACTCCCCGGCGCCGCCACGGCACCGGCGTTCGCTCTGGACCGCACCAGCCGGTATTTCGCGGTGCTGGCCGCCCTGTGCGAGCCCCGGCTGCGCGGGGAGCCGCACGCGCCGCTTTTGGCGGTGGAGCAGTTGGTGGAGCGGTTGCGTGGCGTCTGGCCGACGGTCACGCGGTCCGCCGTGTACTGGAACATCGACTACCTGGCCCTCAAACTCCGGCTGCGCCCCGGCCCCGACACCGCCGAGCCCGGCCTGCGCGTCAACGGCAAGAAGGAGTCACTGGTCTCGCTCGCGCTCCGCTTCGACCTGGTCCGCGAGGACGACCTGGTGGTGCTGGCCGCCCCGGCCGGCGAGGTGGTCCGATGACCGGCCAGTCGTACGCCGTCCCCGTCCCGAAGGGCTACCGGGTCGGCCCGTGGGAGGTGCGCGAGGCTCTGGCCTCCGGCGCGTTCGCCACCGTGTACGCGGCGCGGCTCGTCAAGGAAGGCGATCCTGAGATGCCCAGCCGAGCCGCCCTGAAGTTCCTGCCCACCGGCACCCGCACACCTCGGCAGTTGCGGCACATGCGCGAACTCGCCGAGCGAGAGGTGGAGTTGCTGGAGCGCCTGCGCGCGCCCCGGCTGATCCGCATGTACGACACCCTGACGGTCGACGATCCGGGGCACCCGGAGCTGGACGGCGCCACCGTGCTCATTCTGGAGCAGGCCGAGGGCTCCCTGGACGACGTACTGGAACACGAGCCGAAGCCGGAGTCGGGCCCGGCCCTGCTGGCCCAGGTCTGCGAGGGCCTGCACCAGCTGCACCACGCGGGCTGGGTGCACGGTGACCTGAAGCCCGCCAACGTGCTGCTGCTGAAGGACGGCTCGGTACGACTGGCCGACTTCAACATGGCGGCGGAGCTGGAGGGCACGCACGCCTACACCCCGGCCTTCGCCACGCCCGACTACACCCCGCCGGAGCTGCTGTGGCCCGAGATCGACGAGCGCGGCACGCGCATCCGCCCCACCGCCGACGTCTGGGCCTTCGGCGTCCTCACCCATGTCGTCCTCACGAACTCCTTCCCGTTGCCGGGCGGCAGCACCGAGGCACGTACCGACGCGGCGATGCGCTACGCGCGCGGCGCAGAGGAGTTGCGGCTGTCCCCCGAACTCCCCGAGGCCTGGCGGGAGATCGTGCGGGACTGTCTGGCCCCCACTCACCTGGAGCGCGTCGCCCGGGTCCCGGACGCCGGGGCACTCCTGCGCCGGGTGGAAGACGCGGCCGGGGCCTCCCGCTCGGCCCGGCTGCCGAGGCTGCGGCCCCGGCGGTGGCGGCGTCCGGTGCTGGTCGCGGCGGTCGCGGCGGTGGCGATGCTGGGCGGGACGGCGGTGACGTACGCGTTGATCGACGAGACCCCCGTCGCCGCGGCCCCACCCAGCTGCGAGAAACCCGCGGTGTACGAGGACGAGAAGTACGGCCCCGGCTACACCGCCGGCTGGAGCAGTACCTGGGACTTCACCGTCGCGCGGGGCGATGGTGGCAGCCAGGTGCGCGAACTCCAGTGCCTGCTCCGCCATCTGCACGGCATCACCGAAGTCGGCGAGGTGGACGGCGACTTCGGCCCCTTGACCCACGGCGCCGTCGTCACCTTCCAGAAGCGGGCGGGGCTGGACGCGGACGGGATCGTGGGGTCGGAGACGTGGAGCGCGTTGCGCAAAGCCGACGAGGTCTGATCAGCGTGGCGCAGACGGGCGTCGCGGGGGGAACCTGAAACATTCCAGGGTCCCGTAGGCACCGGAAGGCGGCATTTCCGTTGCCGGGTGCAGGGGAGCGCTCGCAGACTGGAGTCATCCGGGAGTCGGCCCTACGGGGGTGCGGGATGGCCGGGCGCGACGAGGAACACATCACCGAGCAGCCGGAACCGACCGAGGTCGACCCGCCGGCACCTGCCCACCGCCCCGCGCACCTCCTCCTCGCACTCGCCCTCGGCTGTGCGGCGGTCCTCGCCTGGTACGCGGCATTCCCGCTCACGGACGGGCTGCCCGCGGCGCGGGCCGACGACTACGGTACGGCGGCCTGGTTCCCGCGTGCGTTGGCCGTCGGGGCGGCCGTCGTCCTCGTGCTGTCGATGGGGCGGCGGGGCGGAGCGCTCGCAGCGGGAGTGCTGGCGGCGCTGGCGGGCGTCATCGGGCTGGCGGACTACCTGACCTGGCGTCACCCCGAGGTGACCAACTGGCCCGTGCCGACACCGATGGAACTGCGACCCGCCGCTCCCCTCGCCCTGGCGCTGATGTGCGGGGCTGTCGTCCTGCTCTGCGTCCCGCTCGCGCTGCGGCGCAGGCCGTGGTTCGGGACAGCGGAGGCGGCGGCCGGGCGGGCTGGTGCGGTACGCCGCCGTATCCAGCAGGTGATGGTGCTGCTGATCGTCGGCTGCCTGCTGGGCGGGGTACTCGGGGGTGCCGGATCGCTCAGTGCCGCGCTGGTGCGGGGCGAACGGGAGACGCTGACCCTGCCGCCCCAGGAGGTG
>NZ_DF968420.1:0-16404 GCF_001270025.1 Streptomyces azureus
GTACTCACCCTCTCGGGCTTTCCTCCGGGCGCTTCCCTTCGGTCTTGCGTTTCCGACTCTATCAGATCCTTTTCTCGATCCGATTCCCTGTCGGCGGGATTTGCCGGGCGGCCTTGGCTTTCGCTCGTCGGCCTTTCGACATTCACTACGTTAACCGATTCGCCGTCCAACTCATAATCGAGTCCTTCGGCGCCGAATTCAGGCATGCGGGCATACCGAATTCGCCCCTGCTGAGGGGAGTCGTTAGGTAGTGGGTTGGCCGCTTCCGGCTGCTGGCGAATGCCGTACCCGGGTCAAGCGGCTCGGGCTACATTACGCATCCTGCGGGGACGCGTCAACTTCGGCGGCGCCTCGGGACATGCGCCCGATAGGGGCTCACCGTCGGGTCGTTGGCGATCCAGAAGCGCCAGGGGTGGACGTCGCCGTTGCCCCCGTCGCCCGCGACTCCGGTGCGTGGGCCGTTGCGTACCTGGTCACGGGGCACGGGCGTACCCGTGAGGACCCTCAGGGGTGTGGCATCGGAGGTGCAGGCGTCCGTGCCGTCCAGGGAGCGGTCCACGTCCAGAGCCGTGGCAAGACGGGCCGGGCCTTTGGCCAGTTCCTTGTCGTTGCGGGCCGAGAGTCGACGGGTGCGGGCCAACTCGGCGCCCTCGATGATCTCGCCGGCGCGGAGCAGGACCGCGCTCGCCTTGCCTTCGGGGCCGCACACCAGGTTCATGCAGAACCACATGCCGTACGTGAAGTAGACGTAGACGTGCCCGGGGGGACCGAACATCACGCCGTTGCGGGCCGTGCGGCCGCGATAGGCGTGGGCGCCGGGGTCGTCGGCACCGTCGTAGGCCTCGACCTCCGTCAGGCGGAGGGCGATCGGACCGTCCGGGGTGGTGCGTACCAGGATGCGGCCGAGGAGGTCGGGGGCGACATCGAGGACGGGCCGGTCGAAAAACTCCCTGGACAGGGGCGTACGGTCGGGGGTCGCGATCATGCCCTCCGAGGGTACTGGAGACGGGTGGTGCGGCGGGGTGGCCTCAGGGCGCCGGCCTTGCCAGGGTGAGGGCATGGAACCGGCCACGGCCGGATCGCGTTTGTATGGATCAAGGATCCACCCGTAGTGGGCGAGAGGGAGAGACATGGCGTTCAAGAAGCTGCTCGCGAGCCTGGGGGCCGGCGGGGCTTCCGTCGAGACGGTGCTGCACGAGGTCAACGTCGTGCCGGGCGGTGTCGTCCAGGGTGAGGTGCGGATTCAGGGCGGGTCCGTGAACCAGCAGATCGAGGGGCTCTCGGTCGGGCTCCAGGCCAAGGTCGAGGTGGAGAGCGGCGACCAGGAGTACAAGCAGGACATCGAGTTCACGAAGTCCCGGCTGGGCGGGGCGTTCGAGCTTCAGGCGAACGCCGTGCACGCGGTGCAGTTCGGGCTGGAGATTCCGTGGGAGACGCCGATCACGACGATCGACGGGCAGGAGCTGCGCTCGATGCACATCGGGGTCTCCACGGAGCTGGAGATCGCGCGGGCGGTGGACTCCGGTGACCTGGACCCGATCAACGTGCACCCGCTGCCGGCGCAGAAGGCGATCCTGGACGCGTTCATCCAGCTTGGCTTCCGGTTCAAGAACGCGGACATGGAGCGCGGTGTCATCCGGGGTACGCGGCAGAAGCTGCCGTTCTACCAGGAGATCGAGTTCTACCCGCCGCAGCAGTACCGAGGGCTGAACCAGGTGGAGCTGAGCTTCGTGGCCGACGAGCACGCCATGGACGTGGTGCTCGAGATGGACAAGAGGCCGGGTCTGTTCAGCGAGGGCAGCGACACCTTCCGCTCGTTCCAGGTGGGGCTCAACGACTACCAGGGGACCGACTGGACGGCGTACCTCAACCAGTGGCTCTCCGAGGTCGGCAGCAAGCGCAACTGGTTCTAGGAGAGGGCCTAGGCTCGGGACCAACTGCAAGAACCGATCCAGGAGGTACCGAGGTGACCGAGCTCAAGCGGCGGCCGCTCCCCCACGACTTCCATCCGCCCGTGCCGTCGTTCACGGTGACGAGCAAGGAAATCGTGGAGGGTGCGACGCTCCAGGACGCTCAGGTCCACGCGGCCGGCAACACCTCGCCGCAGCTGCGGTGGGAGGGCTTCCCGCCCGAGACCAGGAGCTTCGCCGTGACCTGCTACGACCCCGATGCCCCGACGGGCAGCGGGTTCTGGCACTGGGTGCTGTTCGACATCCCGGCGTCGGTGACCGAGCTGCCGGCGGGCGCGGGCAGCGGCACGTTCGAGGGCCTGCCCGAGGGTGCGATCCACGCTCGCAACGACTACGGCGGCAAGGAGTTCGGCGGTGCCGCGCCGCCGCCCGGGGACGGGCCGCACCGGTACGTGTTCACGGTGTACGCCGTGGACCAGGAGAAGCTCGGTCCGGACGCGGAGGCTTCGCCGGCCGTCGTGGGCTTCAACCTGCGGTTCCACACGATCGGGCGGGCCCAGCTGATCGGTGAGTACGAGGTGCCCGCCGAAGGCTGAGTGAGCCGCCCTGCGATCCCGGCGTTCACGGAACGTTTGCCCGCTCCTGGTCTTGGAATTGATCAGGAGCGGGCATTTTTGTTGCCGGGGGTCGCGGGGGTCACCCCCCGTGAGAGCAGCAGATATTGCGTTGTCCATCTCGGCGTGCCCGGCCAGAGTTGATCCCAGCCCGCCAGGGGGTGGGCCGGTGCACACGGGAGGTGGGCTGGTATGCGGGACACGCTGGTACTCAACGCGAGCTTCGAGCCGCTGTCGACGGTGACGCTTAACCGAGCCGTCGTTCTGGTGCTTCAGGACAAGGCCGTCGTCGAGCAGGCCCACCCCGAACTGCGGATGCGGGGAGCCGCGGTCGACATACCGGCGCCCCGGGTGATCAGGCTCTGCCAGTACGTACGGGTGCCCTTCCGAAGACGAGCGCCGTGGTCGAGGCGGGGTGTGCTGGTCCGGGACCGGCACCGGTGCGCGTACTGCGGGAGGCGGGCGACGACCGTCGACCACGTGGTACCGAGGTCGCAGGGCGGTCAGGACACCTGGCTGAACACCGTGGCCTCGTGCGCGCAGGACAACCACCGCAAGGCGAACCGGACTCCGGAGGAGGCGGGGATGCCGCTGCTGCGGCATCCGTTCGAGCCGACTCCGGCGGACGCGATGCTGCTGGCGCTGGGGCAGGACGACTTCGACGCGCTGCCGGTGTGGCTGGCCCAGCCTGCGGCCTAGCCTGGCCGTCGTATGAAGGGGCCCGCTTCCTCTGTGGGAAGCGGGCCCCTTCATACGTGCCGGGTCAGTCGAGGGACGGCTTCTCGCGGCGTTCCTGGGCGGGGACGCCGCCTCCGGACGCGCCTGAGTTGCCGCCGGAACCGCCGCCCATGCCACCGAAGTTGCCCATGGCGCCGGAGAGGCCCTTGAGGGCGTCGCCGATCTCGCTGGGGACGATCCAGAGCTTGTTGGCGTCGCCTTCGGCGATCTTGGGGAGCATCTGGAGGTACTGGTAGGAGAGCAGCTTCTGGTCCGGGTCGCCGGCGTGGATGGCCTCGAAGACCGTACGGACGGCCTGTGCCTCGCCCTCGGCGCGCAGGGCGGCCGCCTTGGCCTCACCTTCGGCACGCAGGATCTGGGACTGCTTCTCGCCTTCGGCGCGCAGGATCTCGGACTGCCGGACACCTTCGGCCTGGAGGATGGCGGCGCGCTTGTCGCGGTCGGCGCGCATCTGCTTCTCCATCGAGTCCTGGATGGAGGTGGGCGGCTCGATCGCCTTGAGTTCGACGCGGTTGACGCGGATGCCCCACTTGCCGGTGGCCTCGTCGAGGACGCCGCGCAGGGCCGCGTTGATCTCCTCGCGGGAGGTCAGGGTCCGCTCCAGGTCCATGCCACCGATGATGTTGCGGAGCGTGGTGACGGTGAGCTGCTCGATCGCCTGGATGTAGCTGGCGACTTCGTACGTCGCGGCGCGGGCGTCGGTCACCTGGTAGTAGATGACGGTGTCGATGTTGACGACCAGGTTGTCCTGGGTGATCACCGGCTGCGGCGGGAACGGGACGACCTGTTCGCGCAGGTCGATGCGGTTGCGGATGGTGTCGATGAACGGGACGACGATGTTGAGGCCGGCGTTCAGTGTCCGCGTGTAGCGGCCGAAGCGCTCGACGATGGCCGCACTGGCCTGTGGGATGACTTGGATCGTCTTGATCAGGGCGATGAAGACCAACACCACCAGAATGATCAGGACGATGATGACCGGTTCCATCGTCGTTCCCCGTATCCCTTCTCCGCTTCGGCGCCTTCGGCAGATCTTATGGTTGTCGAAGATCTTGCTGGTCGAGTCTGTCAGACCGTCGCGTAGCTGGCGAGGAGTTCACCCCAGTTACGTCCTGCGAGGTCACATGACGATCGCGGTGGCTCCTTCGATGTCCACGACGTCCACTTCCTGGCCTGCTTCGTAGGCGCGGTCGGTATCGAGGGCGCGGGCCGACCAGACCTCTCCGGCCAGTTTGATCCGGCCGCCGGAGGCGTCGACACGTTCCAGGACGACGGCTTGTCTGCCCTTCAGCGCGTCGACGCCGGTGGCGAGTTGGGGTCGCTGGGCGCGGTGTCGGTTCGCGATGGGCCGTACGACGGCGATGCCCGCGGTCGAGATGACGGCGAAGACGACGACTTGGGCGACGGCTCCGCCGCCGAAGACGCCGCTGACCACCGCGGCGCCGATGGCGCCCACCGCGAGCATGGCGAGTTCGGGCATCGCGGTGACCACGAGCGCGATGCCGAGCGCTGTCGCGCCGATCAGCCACCACAGCCATGCGTCGATTTCCACATGGTCATGGTAGGTCCGACGGCCCTGTCGCCGACAGGGCGCCCGGGGTGTGAAATGCCGTTCTTACTTTGGGACTTGCGGGGCGAGGGGCCGGGTCAGGACAGCGGGAGGCCCTGTGCCGTCCAGCGCTCGCCCGCCTGTTCGACAACGAGCGGGAGGCCGAAGCAGAGGGAGAGGTTGCGGGAGGTGAGTTCGAGCTCCAGCGGGCCGGCGGCCAGCACCTTGCCCTGGCGGATCATGAGGACGTGTGTGAAGCCCGGGGGGATCTCCTCGACGTGGTGGGTGACCATGAGCATCGAGGGGGCGATCGGGTCGCGGGCGAGACGTCCGAGGCGGCGGACGAGGTCCTCGCGGCCGCCGAGGTCGAGGCCGGCGGCAGGCTCGTCGAGGAGCAGCAGTTCGGGGTCGGTCATCAGGGCGCGGGCGATGAGGGTGCGCTTGCGCTCGCCCTCGGAGAGCGTGCCGAACTTGCGCTCCAGGTACTCGCTCATGCCGAGGCGGTCGAGGAACGCGCGGGCGCGCTGTTCGTCGATCTCCTCGTAGTCCTCGTGCCAGGTGGCGGTCATGCCGTACGCGGCGGTCAGCACCGTCTCCAGGACCGTCTGGCGCTTGGGCAGCTTGTCGGCCATGGCGATGCCGGCCATGCCGATGCGCGGGCGCAGCTCGAAGACGTCGGTGCCGGGCCTGCCGAGGGTCTCGCCGAGGATGGCGGCGGTGCCCGAGCTGGGGAAGAGGTAGGTGGAAGCGAGGTTGAGGAGGGTGGTCTTGCCGGCGCCGTTCGGGCCCAGGATGACCCAGCGCTCGCCCTCCTTGACCGACCAGGAGACCTGGTCCACCAGAGCCCGGCCCTCGCGGACCACAGATACGTCCTGAAGCTCCAGAACATCGCTCATGAGCGCGTTGTCTCCCCTTGCAGTGTGGCCGGTCTCGGCTGTCGCGTACGCCTGTGGCTCGGTCCGCCGCGCCGGTGGGCGCAGCCCTCCATGAAATCTACGCCACCGGTCGGCCCGGACATTCCCTCGGTCCGGTCCTTGGAGGGTCCTAGGGTGGGGACATGCTCACGGAACCACGCGCTGGACGTCTCGCTGCATGGGGAAATGCCCTTTTGGCCGGACTTGTCTCACCGGATGACGCCGTGCTCGCCATCGTCGGCGAGGACGCGGTGCACCGAGTGGAGGGACTGGCGGGAGAGTCGGGCCAGGTCGGGCTGACGCTCGCACTGGGGCGGCTGCGCACGCTCGGGGTGACCGGGCTGCGGGTGGCGCTGCCCGCGCCGGGGCATCCGCTGGGGCTGAGCGGGCCGCCGGAGTTCAACGCGCGGGCGCTGGAGGCCGAGGAGGCCGTGGTCTGTTACGGGGCCGCCTTGGGCTTGGTGCCGGACGTGTACGAAGCCGGGCCCGAGGGTGTGCAGGTCGAGGTGGTGTGGCATGTGCTGCCCGTGCGGGAGGCGCCGCCTGCGGATGTGCCGTCGCTGGGTGAGGCGGAGCGGGAGCTCGCGGAGGCCCTCCGGGAGGCGACCGAGGTGCTGACGCGGCTGGACGTGGCCGGGTCGGGGCCGGTGGCGGAGGCGGCGGTCGACGCGTATCGGGCGCGGGCCGAGCGGGGGCGGGAGGTGCTGGCGCCGGGGTATCCGTCGCGGGCGGTGCGGGTGCTGGAGTTGGCGCAGCGGGTGGGGACGCTCATCGCTGTGGCCACGGAGAGTGGGCCCGGGGGTGCGGTGAGTGCGTCTGAGATCTCTGCGCGGCGGGAGGCTTTGCGGCCGGTGGAGCGGACGGCTCGGCGGGCGCAGGTCGCTGCGTACAACTCCGTCGTGGAGGAGCGGGAGCGGGGGGTGCGGTGACTGGAGGGTTTCTGGCGCTCGGCGTTGGCGCTGAGGGCGGGTGGGTGCGCAGCCCGGCGCTGCGGGGTGCCGCTGCGCCCACCCGTGCCGCCCACAGCGGCACGACTGCCCGCAGCTAAGCAGACCAGACCGGCCTCCCAGGCGTTGCCGGGAGGCCGGTGCCACCTCCGGCTCGGAGACGGAGGTGGGGCGTCAGTGGTTGACGGCGTGGTTGCCGAAGGCGGGGTTCAGGACGCCCACGACGTTCACGCTGTTGCCGGACACGTTGACCGGGACGTGCACCGGAGCCTGGACGACGTTGCCCGAGCCGACGCCCGGGGAGCCCACGGCCTGGCCGTCGGCGTGCGCGCTGGTGGCGGAGGCGATGCCCGCGCCCGCGGCCAGCAGGCCACCGGTCACCATCGTCACGGCAGCGGCCTTCTTCAGGTTCTTCATTTCTGAGCCCTCCTTGCGATTGCCGCGGCAGGCGCCGCAGCACGCACTGGAGAACGGTGGAGATCCACCGAGGATGCGCCATATGGGGGACATTCCCACGACGGTATGAATCTCAGTCCGGAACGGAACCCTCCGTGTTGCCGTGGGATGAGCGTGTCAGCCGGTCACGCCATGGCGAACGGCCCACAAAGCGGCCTGCGTTCGGTCGGACAGGTCGAGTTTCATCAGGATGTTCGAGACGTGGGTCTTTACGGTCTTCTCCGAGAGGACGAGGGCGCGGGCGATCTCCCGGTTGGAGCGGCCGTCCGCTATCAGGCCGAGCACCTCGCGCTCCCGCTCGGTGAGCGAACCGGCCCGCCCTGGACCCGAGTTGGCCTCCTCCTGGGACAGCAGGGCATCGGCGACCTCCGGCTGGAGGAGGATGTGCCCGGCGTGGACGGAGCGGATGGCTCCGGCGAGGGCGTCGGGGTCGACGTCCTTGTAGACGTAGCCGGCGGCGCCCGTGCGCAGGGCCGGAACGACCGTGCGCTGCTCGGTGAAGCTGGTGACGATCAGCACGCGCGCGGGGTTGTCCAGTTCACGGAGTCTGCGCAGGGCGTCGACGCCGTCCATGCCCGGCATCTTGACGTCCATGAGGATGACGTCGGGCCGCAACTCCTCCGCGCGGTCGACTCCTTCGGCGCCGTCCGCCGCCTCGCCGACGACCTCGATGTCGTCCTGTACCTCCAGGAACGTGCGCAGGCCCCGGCGGACGACCTGGTGGTCGTCGACGAGCAGCACCTTGATTGCGTCAGCCACCGGGTACCTCCATCTCGATCGTGGTGCCCTTGCCGGGCGCCGATTCCACGGTCAGCGCGCCGCCTGCCCCGCTCGCCCGGTCCCGCATCGAGACCAGGCCCAGATGGCGCCCCGCGCGGCGGACCGCCATCGGGTCGAAGCCGCTGCCGTCGTCCGTGACCCGCAGGACGGCTCCGCCGCCGTGACGGTCCAGGGTCACGTCGACGTGGTCGGCGCCGGAGTGGCGCAGGGCGTTGTGCAGGGCCTCCTGGGCGACGCGCAGGACGGCCTCCTCCTGGGAGGCGGGCAGGGCCTTCACACCGCGGGCGGTGAAGGTGACGCGGGCGGATTGGGCGCGGTCGAGGACCTGGACCTGCGTCCGGAGGGTGGCCACGAGGCCATCCTCGTCGAGGGCGGCGGGACGCAACTCGACGACGGCGGAGCGCAGTTCGTCGGCGGCCTCGGCGGCGAGGGCCGCCACCTGCTGGAGTTCGCCCTTGGCGCGGGAGGGGTCCCGGTCCACCAGGCGGGCGGCGGCCTGGGCGGTCAGGCGGAGGGAGAAGAGCTTCTGGCTGACCGCGTCGTGCAGTTCGTGGGCGAGGCGGGAGCGTTCCTCGGCGATGGTGAGTTCGCGGCTGCGTTCGTAGAGGCGGGCGTTGGTGAGGGCGATCGCCGCGTGCTGGGCGAGGATGCCGAGCAGTTCCTCGTCGTCCTCGGTGAAGCCGCAACTGCCTTCGGGCTTCGGGCACGGTGGGTGTGGGGGGTGTTCCCCCACAGGACGCAGCTTGTTGGCGAGGAAGAGTGCGCCGATGACCTCGTCGCCGTCGCGGATGGGCAGGCCCAGGAAGTCGACCAGGTCGGGATGGGCGC
The DNA here is from genome assembly GCF_001270025.1 of Streptomyces azureus. NCBI lineage: Bacteria > Bacillati > Actinomycetota > Actinomycetes > Kitasatosporales > Streptomycetaceae > Streptomyces > Streptomyces azureus. Next base: position 8,734 of record NZ_DF968420.1, read on the forward strand.
TCGGCCAGCCCTCGAAGCGGGGGTCCTTGCGGACGTCGGCGAGGCGCTCGGCCCTGGCCTCGTGGAGCATCGCGGCCAGGATGCCGTGCTGGCGCGGGAGCGGGCCGATGGCCTTCCACTGCTCCTCACTGACGCCGTCGACCACGAACTGGGCGAAGCCGCCGTGGTCGTCCGGGACGCCGAGCGCGGCGTACTGCGCGTCGAGCAGCTCGCGGGCCGAGGCGACGATCGTCTTGAGGACGTCGCGCACCTCGAGATGCCTGCTCATGGCCAGCAACGCGGAGCTCACCGCGGCGAGGCCGGACCGGGGACCGTGACTCATGTCCTCACGGTACCGGCGGGTTGTGACAGCGCGGATCGGACCGCCGGCGGCGGGCGCCCGGTCCGATGGGCCTAGGTCCCGGGGCCGAGGGGGCCGGAAGGCGTGGCGTATGACCGGGGCGCCGGGCCGGGGGCGTAGGACGAAGGGACCCGGTGGTCTGCGGCCCGCGTCCGAGGCGGTCCGGGCGGCCCCGTTCCTACGGTGAGGGCACACGATCACGACGAGGGAGCGGATCATGCCGGTTGCGATCATCACCGGGGCCTCGAAGGGGCTGGGCCGGGCGCTGGCGGAGGCCCTGGCCGGGCGGGGCTGGGATCTGGTGCTCGACGCCCGGGGCGCGGAGGCCCTGAGGGACGCGGCAGAGGCCGTCTCCGCGCACGGCACGCGCGTGGCCGCCCTGCCCGGGGACGTCGCGGACGCCGCGCACCGTGCGGCACTGGTGTCGGCGGCGTGGCGGCTCGGCGGCGTCGACCTGCTGGTGCACAACGCGAGCGCGCTGGGCGCCGAGCCGCTGGTGCGGCTGGAGGAGCTGCCCCTGGAGGGACTGCGGCGGGCGCTGGAGGTGAACCTGGTGGCGGGGCTGGGCCTGGTCCAGGAGGCGCTGCCGCTGCTGCGGGCCTCGCGGGCGGGCACCGTCATCGCGGTCAGTTCGGACGCGGCCGCCGAGGCGTACGAGACCTGGGGCGGTTATGGGGCGTCCAAGTCGGCGCTGGACCACCTGATGGCGGTGCTCGCCGTGGAGGAGCCGGGGCTGCGGGTCTGGGCGGTGGATCCCGGGGACATGGCCACGGACCTGTATGCGGCGGCCGTACCGGACGATCACGATCCGCGGCCGGAGCCGGCGACTGTGGTGCCGGGGTTCCTACGGCTGCTGGACGAGCGGCCGGTGAGCGGGCGGTACGGGGCTCGGGCTCTGCTGGACGGGGTCCGATGACGCCGGCCCTGCGGGTACCGGCGGAGTTGTCGGCCCGGGTGCCGGTCGAGCAGCGCGGGCCCGGGGTGGACCGGGACGTCGTGCGGATGCTGGTGTCCCGGGGTGTCGAGGTGGCCCATCACACGTTCACGGAGCTGCCGCGGCTGCTGCGGGCCGGGGATCTGCTCGTGGTCAACACCTCGGCCACGCTGGCGGCGGCCGTGGACGGGTGGATCGGGCACGCGCGCGTGGTGGTGCATTTCTCCACGCGCGGCGACGACGGCCGCTGGGCGGTGGAGCTGCGGGAGCCGGATGGGCGGGGCACCACGCGCGCGCGTGCGGGAGGGCCCGTGGGTACGGAGGTGTGCCTGCCCGGGGGTGTGCGGCTGGTTCTGGACCAGCCGCTGAGTGGGCGGAGCGAGCGACTGTGGTGGTCCCGGGTGTCCGGGCCCGGGGTGCCGGGGCTGCTGCGGGAGCACGGGCGGCCCATTCGCTACGCCTACACGGAGCGGGACCAGCCGCTGTCCGTCTACCAGACGGTGTTCGCGGTGCCGTCTGCGGACGGGGCGGGGAGTGCGGAGATGCCGAGTGCGGCGCGGCCCTTCACGGCGCGGCTGGTGACGGAGCTGGTGAGCCGGGGGGTGCAGTTCGCGCCGGTCACGCTGCACGCGGGCGTGGCGTCGGCGGAGGCGCACGAGCCGCCGTATCCGGAGCGCTTCGTGGTGCCCGAGGCGTCGGCGCGGCTGATCAACGCCGCGAAGGCCGGTGGAGGCCGGGTCGTGGCGGTCGGGACGACGGCGGTGCGGGCCGTGGAGTCGGCGGTGGGCGGCGACGGGGTCGTACACGGGCGTGCGGGGTGGACGGATCTCGTCGTCACACCGGAGCGCGGGGTGCGGGTGGTGGACGGGCTGCTGACCGGGCTGCACGAGCCGGAGGCCTCGCATCTGCTGATGCTGGAGGCGGTCGCGGGGCGGGAGGCGATCGAGCGTGGCTACGGGGCTGCGTTCCAGGGCCGCTACCTGTGGCACGAGTTCGGGGACGTGCACCTCGTCCTGCCGTGAAAGGCCCCTCACACAGAGCATCGCTTGTGCAACGCGTGGTGAGAACGCACGCCGCCAGGTGTGAGCCCGCGCATAGGACGCACGTCACGTACGAAAGGGCGTAGGAGACAAACCCCCACCTTTTGAGCGGCGTATACATTCCAATCTGCACCGATTTGCCCCTCCCTGATCCACTATCGGGCATCGTACGTCACACCTTTGCCACGCCATTTTGCGGCCGCTAAGAATTGCTGGCGTCGCTCAGCGCCGTGGGTTCTCCCCCGCGGCGTTCGTGTCGGAAACACACCCGTCCAACGCCGGACGCCGAGCGACTCCCGCGCTATTCGAAGAGGTCCACACCACCATGCCCAAGAACATCTTCAGCCGTGGCCGTAGTCGTACCCTGACCCGTCACCACAAGATCGCCATGGCGGGTGTCGCCACCCTCGGCGCCGCCGCCATCGGTCTCTCCGCGGTGCCGAGCGGTGCGTCGACCAAGACCACGACCGAGGCCGCTCAGCCGGCTGCGGTGGCGTTCAGCACCGAGCAGATCAAGGACGTCAAGGCCAGCGTCACCGACCAGATGGCCAGTGCCACGGTGAAGGCGGAGCAGATCGCGGCGAAGAAGAAGGCCGACGCCGCTGCCGCCGCCAAGAAGAAGGCCGCCGCCGAGGCGGCGAAGAAGAAGGCCGAGGCCGCGCGCAAGGCCAAGGAGGCCGCGAGCCGGGACGCCAAGCGCGCCCAGGTCAAGAAGGCCGCCGCCAAGAGCTACCCGAACAATCTCGACGGCTGGATCCGCGAGTCGCTCGACGTCATGAAGAAGCACGGCATCCCCGGCTCCTACGACGGCATCAAGCGCAACATCATCCGGGAGTCCTCGGGTAACCCGAAGGCGATCAACAACTGGGACATCAACGCCATCAACGGCGTCCCGTCGAAGGGCCTGCTCCAGGTCATCCCGCCGACCTTCAAGGCCTACCACGTCCCCGGCACCTCCTGGGACATCTACAACCCGGTCGCCAACATCACCGCCGCCTGCAACTACGCGGCCGACAAGTACGGCTCCATGGACAACGTCTTCGGCGCGTACTGAGGCTGGCGCGGACCTCTGCTCTCAGAACGAACGCCGAAGGGCGGCACTCTCCTGACGGAGTGCCGCCCTTCGGGCGTCGTGAAGTGTGACTGCCTGCGCACGACTACTTGCGCATGACCTCGGGCTCGTGGCGGCGCAGGAAGCGGGCCACGAAGAAGCCGCAGATCACGCCGAGGGCGAGGAGCGCGCCCATGTCCATGGCCCAGGCCCCGACCGTGTGCTCCCACAGCGGGTCGGTGTCGCCGGCCGTCTCGGGCGGGCTGATCTTGTTGAAGTCCAGCGTGGCACCGGAGGCGGCGACCGCCCAGCGCGACGGCATCAGGAACGAGAACTGGTTGACGCCGATCGAGCCGTGCAGCGTGAACAGGCAGCCCGTGAAGACGACCTGGATGATCGCGAACATCACCAGCAGCGGCATGGTCTTCTCGGCGGTCTTGACCAGCGACGAGATGATCAGGCCGAACATCATCGAGGTGAAGCCCAGGGCCATGATCGGCACGGACAGCTCCAGCAGCGTGGCGCTGCCGAAGACCAGGCCCTCCTCGGGGATCTCCCGGCTGGAGAAGCCGATGACGCCGACCAGCAGCCCCTGGAGGACGGTGATCATGCCGAGCACGAACACCTTCGACATCAGGTACGCCGAGCGCGACAGGCCGGTCGCGCGCTCCCGCTCGTAGATGACCCGTTCCTTGATCAGCTCGCGGACCGAGTTCGCCGCGCCCGCGAAGCAGGCGCCGACCGCGAGGATCAGCAGGACCGTGGTGGCCGTGCCGTTCGGGATGATGCGGCCGGTCTGCGGGTCGGCCGGGTTGGGCAGCAGGCCCCGGTCCGCGTCGATGAGCAGGCTGACCGCGCCGAGCACGGCCGGCAGGATCACCATCAGGGCCAGGAAGCCCTTGTCGGACGCGATCACCGAGACGTAGCGCCGCACCAGCGTGACGAACTGGGACATCCAGCCCTGCGGCTTCGGCGGCTTCATCGCCTGCATGGGCGCGACCTGTACGGACTGCGGCGCCACCGCGTCGATGTCCGCGGCGTACATCTGGTAGTGCTGCGAGCCCTTCCAGCGGCCCGCCCAGTCGTAGTCGCGGTAGTTCTCGAAGGCGGAGAAGACATCGGCCCAGGTGTCGTAGCCGAAGAAGTTCAGCGCCTCCTCCGGCGGGCCGAAGTAGGCCACCGCGCCGCCGGGCGCCATCACCAGCAGCTTGTCGCAGAGCGCCAGCTCCGCCACGGAGTGGGTGACGACGAGGACCGTACGGCCGTCGTCCGCCAGGCCGCGCAGCAGCTGCATGACGTCGCGGTCCATGCCCGGGTCGAGGCCGGAGGTCGGCTCGTCCAGGAAGATCAGCGACGGCTTGGTGAGCAGCTCCAGGGCCACGGAGACGCGCTTGCGCTGGCCACCGGAGAGGGAGGTGACCTTCTTCTCCTTGTGGATGTCCAGCTTCAGCTCACGCAGCACCTCGTCGATACGGGCGTCGCGCTCGGCGGCTGTGGTGTCGGCCGGGAAGCGCAGCTTGGCCGCGTACTTGAGGGCCTTCTTGACGGTCAGTTCCTTGTGCAGGATGTCGTCCTGCGGGACCAGGCCGATGCGCTGGCGCAGCTCGGCGAACTGCTTGTAGAGGTTGCGGTTGTCGTAGAGGACCTCGCCCTGGTCGGCCGGGCGGTAGCCGGTGAGCGCCTTGAGCAGGGTGGACTTGCCGGATCCGGACGGGCCGATGACCGCGATCAGCGACTTCTCCGGGACGCCGAAGGAGACGTCCTTGAGGATCTGCTTGCCGCCGTCGACCGTGACGGTCAGGTGGCGGGCGGAGAAGGACACCTCACCGGTGTCGACGAACTCCTCGAGCCGGTCGCCGACGATCCGGAACGTCGAGTGGCCGACGCCGACGACGTCGGCCGGGCCGAGCAGTTGTGTGCCGCCCTTGGGGATCGGCTGGCCGTTGACGTACGTGCCGTTGTGCGAGCCCAGGTCGCGGATCTCCATACGGCCGTCGGGCGTCGAGTGGAACTCGGCGTGGTGCCGGGAGACCTGGAGGTCGGAGACGACCAGCTCGTTCTCCAGGGCACGGCCGATGCGCATCACGCGGCCGAGGGAGAACTGGTGGAACGTGGTCGGGCTGCGGTCGCCGTAGACCGGCGGCGCCCCCGCGACGCCGCCGGGGCTCTGCTGCTGCGGGATGTGTGCCGCGGGCTGCTGCTGTGGCTGCTGCCAGCCGGCCTGGGCCTGCTGCTGCGGGGCCTGGGGCTGCTGGTGCGGGGCCTGCTGGGCGGGTGCCTGCTGGGCCCAGCCCGGGTTCGCGCCCTGCGCGGCGTACGGCTGCTGGGGCTGAGCCTGCGGCGTGGCGACGGAGGCGGCGGCGCCGGCAAGGTTCAGGCGCGGCCCGTCGGTCGCGTTGCCCAGGTGCACAGCTGAACCGGGGCCGAGTTCCATGTGATGGATCCGCTGCCCCTGCACGAACGTGCCGTTGGTGCTGCCATGGTCCTCGATGACCCAACTGCGGCCGTTGAAGCTGACCGTGGCGTGACGCCAGGAGACCCTGGCGTCGTCGAAGACGACGTCCCCCTGCGGATCACGTCCGAGGGTGTATGCCCTGGACGGATCGAGCGTCCAGGTACGTCCGTTTGATTCCAGTACGAGTTCCGGCACTCCATGCCCCACTGAGTTGTCCCCCGAGTTACCCCCGACATGGGGAGTCTAGGGATGTCGAACATCGGGAGGAACTATTTCAGTAGCGGCCGCCTGACCGAAAGTCGGGCCTTGTGAAGACCGCGTTCGGACGCATCAGCCGTTTCCGTTGACGGGGTTGAAAACGGGCCGGAGAGTGGTATTTCGACGCGAGGGGGGGCATGCGCGGTACTCCCCGCCGCGCAGCGGATCGGGGGGTCTGCCATGGGTGCCGGTACAGGTGTCGGGACGGCGAGGGACGGTACGCGCGTGCCGTGGGGGGACGTGCTGATGTCCGCGGTCGCCGCCGTGAGCTGGGCGTTGGTCGGAATGGCGGGTACGGCGGCGCTGGGTCTGCGGCTGCTGGAGGCGGACGCGGCGGGCTCGTTGGGGCCGATGACCGCGGCGGTGGTGGCCCTTGGGGTGGGTGGTTCGCTCACGCCGTCCGGTGATGTGTCGGCGTTCGGCCTCACGGGCGCTGAGGCGGACACTGCCATCGAGATCACGCCACTGGGGGTGAGCCTGGTCGGGGCGTTGCTGCTGTCGTACTTCTTCCTGAGGTCCTTGCGCGCGGCGGGAGTTGTGATATCGCCGTCCGAACTCCTCGCGCGTGCGGGTGCGGTGGTCGCGCTGTTCGTGGCGATGCTGGGCGGGCTGGCCTGGGCGGGTCACGACGTCATCACGATCGACGGCGGCGCGCTGGGCCTGGGCGACCTGACGGGCGAGGGCGGTGGAGGGGGAGACGGCCTGGAGATTCCCGGGCTGGGGGACATCGGGGGGCTGCTGCCGGACCGGCTCGGCGACCTGGTCGACGCGCAAGCGGCGGTCGGTTTCACGGTCGACGCCGCGCCCACGCTGTTCGGCGGACTCGGCTGGTCGGCCGGGATCCTGCTCATCGCCCTGCTGGCCTCGCGCCGCACGCCGCTGCCGCGGGGCTGGGAAGCCGTGCACCGGATCGTACGGCCCGCCGTTTCCGCGGTGGTGACCGTGCTGCTGGTGGCGGTGGCGGCGGGGCTCGCGGCGGCGGCGTACGCGGCGACCGGCGACGACCATCCCCGCCGCATCGTCGGCGCGGCACTGCTCGGGGCTCCGAACGGGGTGTGGCTGGGCGTCCCGCTCGGCCTGCTCGTGCCGTGGGACGGTCGGGCCACGGGTGAACTGACCCGCCTCCTGCCGGGCCCGCTGGACGACCTGCTCGCGGTCCGCTCCGACCAGCCCCTGACGCTGGGGCGGCTCGCCGAGGTGGACGGGCGGGTGTGGCTGCTGGGGGTGGCGGCGGCGTTGACGATGCTGCTGGCGGGGGTGCTGACGGCGGTGCGGACACCGGTGGGGGGCGTGTCAGGAGGGCCTGGGGATGTACGGGGTTCGGGTGCCCTCGGTTTCGCGGGGCGGTGTGCGCTGGGGCTGGGGGTCGCGACCGCGTTGTCCCTGCCGTTGCTCGTCCGGCTGACGGACGTGTCCGTGACGGCCTCCCTGTCCGTGCTCGGCTTCGACGCGTTCGGCGCGGGCATCGAGTTGCACGGGCACCTCGGCATGGCCCTGCTGCTGGGCGCGGTGTGGGGTGCGGTGGCCGGGGCGGTGGGGGCGTTGCTCGCGTGGGCGAGCGGGGCCGCGGGGCGGTGGGCGACGGCTTTGGCT
>NZ_DF968421.1:0-168 GCF_001270025.1 Streptomyces azureus
TGAGTGATGGGGTGACGCAGGAAGGTAGTCCAGCCCGGGCGGTGGTTGTCCCGGGGTAAGGGTGTAGGCCGTGCGATAGGTAAATCCGTCGCACTTGTGGCTGAGACCTGATGCCGAGCCGATTGTGGTGAAGTGGATGATCCTATGCTGTCGAGAAAAGCCTCTAGC
>NZ_DF968422.1:0-12090 GCF_001270025.1 Streptomyces azureus
CACCCTCAACGCCACACCGGGCCGGAAGGACACGCACCACCACAACCGACCTGACCAAGCACTACTAGCGCGTACGGGCCCTGCCGGGTGGTCATGGTGCGACGGCCCGGCAGCAACGGCCCCAGGCCGGGCTGTCAGCTCACTTGTACAGCCGCGCCGGCCGCGGCCCGCCCTCCGACCGCTCGGTCTTGCGCCCCTTGCTGCCGGGCGCCAGCGTGCGCGGGTCGACGGCCTCGGCCGGCGCGCCCGAGGCGTACAGGCCGGCGGGCGCCGTGTCTCGGTCGTGCGGCAGCAGCCAGAACACCCGCCGCCGGAAGGTCCCCGACGAACGGGACGGCTTGGCCTCGGGGCCGAGCAGCGCATAGCCGACCATACGGCCGTCGCGGTGGTAGGCGGGCCTGCCCCGGCGGGTCGGCAGCCGGTCCAGGCTCTGGCGGACATAGTCCAGCCGGCCGATGTCCTCGAGCCAGACGAAGTCGACCTCGTGGACTATCTCGTCCTCGGCGATGAGGGCGCTCATGCTGTCTCCTCGTCGGCGGCCAATCCGATGCCCGGGTAGTACTTGCGCTGGTTGGACAGGATCATCTCCTTGGGAGACGCCAGTCCCACCGTCTCGCGGACCCGTGACGCGAAGGACCGGGACGAGACGGCCGGGGCTCCCTCATTCTGGCACCACGCCTTGTACGCCGCGTACAGACCGGCCTGTTCCGTTCTCAGCCCCGGCTCCAGCCGGCAGGACTCGCCGAGGAAGCGCCCGATGTGGTCCTCGGTCTCCGCGTACGCCGTGGTGGCGATGCGCACCCGCTCCGGCCCCAGCAAATCCTTCTCCCCACTCAGGTAGCGCCGCGCCCCCGCGATGAGCCAGTTGAGGATGCCGGGCCCCTCCTCGGTCACGAGGATGTCCGCCAGGTTGTCCACCTTGCGATGGTCCGGCACGACCCGCTCGAACGGGATCAGCCGCATCCGCCGCCAGAAGGCGAAGCCGCCCGTCCCCACCTCGGGCCGGTGGTTGCCCAGCAGCCACAGCTTGTGCGTGGGCTGGAAGCCGAAGAAGTCCTGCCGCATCCGCCGCGCCTTGATCCGGTCCCCGCCGGTCAGCAGCTTCACCCGCGCCTCGTCGAAACGGTCCCCCGGCTTGACCTCGCTGCACACGATGACCCGGCGCCCGTGCAGCTCGGCCAGGTCGGTGGGGTGGCCCTCGTAGGGGCGGGCCATCAGGAACCCGGGCGGAGCGGCGTCCGCGTAGTCGCCGACGAGCTTCATCACCACATCCAGCAGCACCGACTTGCCGTTCTTGCCGGAGCCGAACAGGAACGGCATCACCTGCGCGCCGACGTCCCCGGTGATGGAGTAGCCGAGCAGCAGATGCAGGAAGTCGATCATCTCCGCGCCCACCGGTCCCTCACCGAAGGTGTCGGTGAGGAAGCGGTCCCAGCGGGGCGTGGGCGTCGGCTCGGGCGTGGCCGTTGTAGAACGGGAGTGGAAGTCCTTGCTCTGGTCGGGCGCCCGTATCAGCCCGGTCCGCAGGTCGACGATCCCCCCGGGCGTGCACAGCGCGTACGGGTCGGCGTCCAGCAGCGCCGCGTTGAGCACCATGGCAGGCGCCGACTTGGCCTGGGCGAGCATCGCGTTCAGCCCGCTGGTGCTCAGCGCGCGGCGCCGGTGCTGCTGGAGCGCGTCCATGCTGTGAAGTCCGCGCGGGTCGGTCGTGGCGAGGGACTCGGCCAGGTCGCCCGCGGCCCATAACACGGTGTCGTCCTCGTCGATCTGCCAGCGCGTGCTGTCCCAGCGGAACCAGCCGAGGCCCGGCACATACCGGTAGTCGTCGGCGTAGAGCTTGACGAACAGTTTGGCGTTGCCCCGGTCGCTGAGGGTGTCGGGCAGCAGTCCGTCGGCGGTGGCCGCACCTCCCGCGCCGGGCAGGCCCTGGTCCTTGTCCTTGGAACGGGGCTTGGGCAAGCCCTGGGCCAGGATCTGCACGGCGACGGCGCGCGGGTCGAAGAGGGCGTTGTCATGGCCTTGGGTCACGACCTGCCTCCCAGGGACAGCGGGCGGCTGCGACCCACGCTCAGCCCGCTGCGGATGACGGCGCCGTAGCGCCGCTCCTGACCCGGCCGGGCCTGCGCGGCCGCTTCCCACAGTGCCCGCTCCGCCTCCAGCTCGGCCAGCAGCCCGGCGGCGACGAGCCCGCCGGCGGTATAGGCGGCCCGGTTGAGCTTCTCGGTGAACGCCGCTCCTTCGGGTACGGCGGCACACGCGGCGACCTCGGCCAGCAGTCCGGCCAGCACCCGGCCCGCGGCGCCGAGTCCGCCTCCGGCAGCCAGCACGGCCTGCCGGGCCCGCGGGGGAACCGGCCGGGGCGCGGGCACGTGGACGGGCGGAAGATGCCCGGTGCGCTCCAGTTCCCGCGCGAGCCAGGCGGGCAGCGGGGCGGGCTCCCGAGCCCCCCTCACCGCCTCGTACGCCCCCGCCTCGGTCACGGTGCCGGGGGCGACGACATAGCCGCCGTGCGCCCGTACGTCGACCTGCCAGGCCAGCGCACGCCCGCCGCTGGAACCGGAGGAACACTGCCACCGGTGCCCGCTCATGGCCCGGTACCAGACATGCAGGCCACCGGAGGGCGTACGCACCCGCAGCGTCGCCTCGTCCTCGGCGGGCGAGGCGACGCCACGCAGGGCGGCGAGCACCGCCAGCGTGTGGAAGCCGTTGGCGAGCCCGGTCAGGTCCACGGTGTCGGCAATGCCGATACCGGGCAGCAGCCGGTCACGCGCGGGCAGTTGACGTGAGTGGGCGTCGATGTCGATGACGACCAGCCCGGCCGGGCCGCAGGCTATCCCGACACCGAACTCCGGGTGGGCTCCCCACCATTGCTCGATCCGGGCGAAGTCCAGGCTGGCGGCCCGGAATCCGTGGCACCAGCGTCCCAGGGCAGGACAGCGACACCCCCGGTAGGTGTGCCCGGGTTCACGGCAGGCCGCGCAGTTGCCCACGGGCGTCTTGCGTCCTGGGGCGAGCGGATGGACCGGCCACCCACGCCCGGCACAGCGGCGTGCGACGGCCAGGGACTGCGTGACGCCTGTGGTGACAGCACCGGCCGGCGGTGAGTCGCTGCGTAAAGCCCGCAGCTCATCGGCCATGTATTCCCCCGTCAGCGACCGAAGCGACTCAACGACAGACACAGACTAGCGAAGCAGCCGTGACGGAAGGGGAACTCTGTGCGAATAACCGATTCGTCAACCGGTTCTTCCCCTCGAAAGCGACGAGCGACTGAAGTGCCCGGTCCACAGCGACCGAGCGACTTTCGGTCGCTGTCTCATACGCTCGATAAAACCACAGGTCAGAGACTTGCGATAGCCCAAACAGCGACTGAAGCGACTCAAGGCCTCTATATATGACGCCCGCGCACGCACGCGCACACGCGAATGTCCTGATACACCCGGGCCTTGAGTCGCTTCAGTCGCTGCCACCCTGGCAAAGCAGCCCCTGAGCTGGCATTTTTCCCAAGCGACCGAACAGCGACCGAACCCCTCCGGGTCGCTGCTCGTCAGTCGCTCGCCCCCTTGAGACCTCTCAAGCGGCTCTGGAGCGACCTTGGATCGCCTCACCCTTGCCCTTCGCCGCGAGCGACCGATGTGGGGACAGCAGGTCGGCGACGGCCTGAATGGTGTCGCTGATGTACTCGCGGCGGCCGCGGTGGCGGGCCGGCGCTCGCCAGTTCCTCAGATGGGCGATGCCGTGTTCGACCCGGATGCGGCGCGAGGAACGCGCCTTGCGCTGCTGCTCGTGCATCTCCTGGTACCAGGCGGGGCGTTCTTCTTGGAACCGCGCTTCGGCTCATGGGCGGATGTGGTCGGGTAGCCGGATCACGTTGCCGTGATCCGGCTACCCGACCACAGAAACAGAAGGCGGTTCGGGCCCTTGCTGCTGGGAGATCTACAGATCGAACTCCAGGTGCTCGATGTCCGTGAACCGCACCTCTTCCAGGCTTCCGGCGCGGCGGCCGCCGTCCTGGAAGTACACCTCCTTGAGTGCCTCAGCGGCGAGCTCCTTCAGGCGCTGGTCGGTGGCGCCCTGCTCCTGGGCCTCGAAGAGGCGGGCGGCGTAGCGGGGCGGCAGCGCGACGGTCAGGTGCCGGATGCGGTCCTGGTCCGTCGAGCCGATCGGCGCGGTGTAGCCGATACGGGCCCGGGTGTCGATGACGATTCCGCCGGTCGTCGCCGCCTTGTGCCGGGCCTTGGCCCGGATCTGCGGCTGCCACCGCTTCTTCACCTCGCGCTCCAGGCGGGCGGCGAGGTCGGGGCGCGGCTTCTTGATCTGGTCCTTCACGTACCGCTCGACGGTGCGCTGGGAGATGCGCAGCATCTGGGCGACCGGCCTGGTGCCCTTGAGCTGCTTGACCAGGTACCGCATCTGCGCGCCCGCGTTCTTCGGTGCCGGGCGGGTGAAAGACTTCTGCACCGCGGCGTCCAGGCCGTCCCCGAACAGGCTCATCGTCGCCCTCTCCCACTCTCCGCTGTCGACGTCGGTGACGGTGCCGTCCTCGATGTGCCGGGCAAGGTTGAGCTCCGGGGCGTTGAACCGCTCGCGGACCTCATCGCCGCCCACCAAGGCGTCACCGCAACAGGAGAATGGCTGCGCCTGGCCGGTGCGGCCGAATCCGTGCTGCGCACCCCGCAGACGGAGCGCGGCGGGTCGGTGGTGCCGGCAGGGAGTCCGCGGTAGGCCCTCAACGCAGGGTGATCACGGTGGCTGCGCCCACGGAGCCCGAGGTCGGGATCGTGCGGACCAGGGTCTCTCTGCCTCCGATCAGCTCTTTCAGACCCGCCTCGCCGGGCTGCAGCCGGCCCCGTTCGAAGAGCAGCAGACTGACTTCGGTGCCCTCGGGCACGTGCATCCTCCTGTACTGGGCGAAGGTGACGGCATCGCATCCCGAGTACCAGCCGACCTCGGGCTCGTAACCAGTGACCAGCAGGCAGGGGCCGGGCGAGGAAAGCCGGCGGGCGACAGGCACGGTCGAGTCGCTGAGACGGTCGGGCCCCGGCATGGCGCCGTGCGCGACGATCTGGGCCGTCCCCAGAACCGTGACGGCGGCGAACGCGGCAACCACGGCGAGTGCGGGCGCGGCCCACCGGCCTGCCAGTTCGGCCAGGGACTGGACACCGAGCACGGTGAGAAGGACGACGGACAGGTAGACGAAGCGTTTCCATGCTTGGGTGCCGCACCGGCTCATGCGCGGGGCGACAGGGACCTCTCCGTGCGCAGAGACAGCCAACTCACCAGCAGCAGGCAGCAGGAGAGAGTGGACAGTACGGTCAGGGCGGTACCGGTGTCCGGGGCCCCGGGCGTGGAGCTCCACCAGTAGAGGCTCCACTGCGCGCCTTCGGGCAGCTTCATCCAGGCGGCGATCCAGTAATGCGGCACCCAGACGCGGAGCTCCGTGGTCACGAGCGGCAGAGTGACCACCAGAGGACCCGCTCCCAGGACGGCTGCGGCGATCACGGCCCGCGCGACGGCGGCACCGCACGCGGCGAGCGCCGTGAAGAACGTCAGCACGAGCAGCGCCCTGGCGCAGGTCGTCAGTGCCTCACCCCAGCTCGGAACGGCCGTCGGCACGTCCTCGGGCCGCGACCCGCCCGGAGGCTCTACGGAGTGCCCCACCTTGAACGCGGCCCACAGCGCCACCGCGGTCACGGCCATGCTGAGCACCGCGAGGAGCAGGACCACCACGATCTTGCGCAGGACCAGCAGCCAGACGCGCCCCTGGTACAGACGTACCAACGGCCATGTCCCGCTTTCCAGGCCCTCGGCCAGTACCACCCCGCACAGCACAGCGACGAATACCAGGCCCAGCAGGGAAGAGTGGTGCCACGCGGCCGCCTGCAACGCCCCGGCCGGAGTGGCCAGCGCGGTGATGCTCGCGTCCAGGCCGTTCGGCCCGTGCTGGACGCCGTCGAGATACGACACGACCGCACGCACCGCGGCGGCGACAGCGAGCAGCACGGTCAGCACGGCCGCCGGTTGGACCGCAAGCCGTACTTCCGCCCGCAGCGGGGCGATGATCCGTCTCATGGTTCCGCCCCTCACACCAGGTCACGCGGACGGGTGCGCCAGGCCTGCCACAGCGCCAGGCAGAGCAGCGCCATCCAGGGCAGAGCCCGTACCGCGGCGGGAGCGGCCGAATCCACCGCCGAAGTCCACAGGTGGTCGTAGACGTTCAGCCCGTGCGACAGACCCATCCCGTCGGCCAGGACCGGACCGGGCAGCCACGTCGTGACAGGCAGTGTGGCGAGAGCCAGGACCAGCACCCCGATGAGGACCGTGCGCAGCGGCATCCGTACGACTGCCGCCAGCCCGACGGCGGCCACGCAGGCCACACCCAGCACCAGCAGGCCGGTACCGGCCCTCTGCAGTGTGTAGGCCGAGACCTCGTCCGCCGCGACCATCCGGTGGAGCGGGAAGGCGCGCCGCGTGTGCGTCACAGCCAGGAGCCAGACGCCTGCCGATGTTGCCGCGGCCGCCAGCAGGGACCACACCCAGAGCACGGCCGCCTTGGCGGACAGCAGCCGCCACAGGCGCTGTTCCTGCAGCAGCAGGGGCACCGCCGTGCCGCGAGACCACTCGCCGGCGGTGAAGAAGGCGGCGAGGACCAGGATCGAGAGCAGGCCGGGTGCGGTGGCGAACCAGCCGAAGGTCCAGCCGACGGCACCGAGAGGGTGCTGAGCCATCCCCAACTGCTCCGCGTGGGCCGCGAATCCGGCCTCGATGTTCTCGTATGCCGCGCGCGTGCCTTCCAGACCGGCCAGACAGTCCTTGAGGAACGCGTCGGCGGGGACGTCCGGCGGCAGGTTCGCCGCGTCCTCCGCGCAATGCTCCGGAGTCAGCTTCGTGAGTCCGAGACGCACGTTCTGCAGGTTGTTGTGCGCGACGCGCTGCACGTTGAGCGCCTGGAGCGTGATGCCGACGGTCAGGAGGAGGAGTATGGCCACGGGGAGCAGGCGGGGCAGTGTGCGGCGCAGTTCGCAGCCGAGCAGACGCAGCCAGGACTTCATGCGGCCCCGTCCTCTCGGACGGAGGTGTGGACGGCGGTCCGCTGCTGGGCGAAGAACCAGTCCTCCAGGTCCTGCGGTCCGTCCGTCGCGCCCAGTCCGAGCTGCTCGATCGTCCCCGACGCGCTCACCACACCCTGCGAGATCATGACGATGCTGTCGCACAGCCGGGCTATCTCGTCCAGTTGATGGCTGGATATGAGGATGCCCGCGCCGCGGGCGGTCTCTTCGGCGATGATGCCGCGTATCAGGCGTACGCCCGCGGGATCAAGGCCGTTGGTCGGCTCGTCGAGGATCAGCAGGGCCGGTTCCTTCATCAGGGCGGCGGCGATCGCCAGCCGCTGGCGCATGCCCTGCGAGAACGTCCGGACCCGGTGGCCCGCGGCATCCGCCAGGCCGACGCGTTCCAGCGCGCGGTCGGCACGGCCCTCGTCGGGCAAGCCCGCGGTGTCCAGCAGTGCGCGCAGCATGCCGCGTCCGGTCATCCACCGGTAGAAGGCGGGGGCGTCCAGCGCGGCGCCGACGCGCGCCAGCACGGGGGGACGCATCGGCAAGGCGTGTCCGAGGACCTGCACCTCACCGGTGGTGGGGGCGACAAGGCCGGTGGCTATACGCATGAGGGTGGTCTTGCCTGCCCCGTTGAGGCCGAGGAGGCCGGTCACCCGACCGGCCTCCACGCTCAGGGACACGCCGTCCAGCACGGTGCGCTTACCGTACGTCTTGACCACACCGCGGCAGGAGAGAACGGGTGTCATGAAAGGGAGATTCCTTGTCAGGAGGTGACGCGGTAGACCTTGAGGTTGAGCTCGTCGACCACGCCGCCGGACGGGGTGGAGGCGACCTTGGCGTAGTAGTAGCCGTTGCCCTCGCCGGCGTAGCTCTTGGTGTAGGGGGCGTTGTCACAGGACCAGTCCCGCCAGGCGACCCACTCGTCGAAGCCCGTCACCGACTTCTTGAAGTCGTAGCCGATGCGTCCCCCGTAGCGGTCACGCACAGGTTCTGGGTGATGTACTGCGTGTTCGAGCCGACCGCGTACCAGTTGGAGGTCTCGTCTCCCGCCACAGCCGAACGGAGGTAGCGGTTGGACGTGCTCCACGTCGCCGTGGAGGCGGTGGTGACGGCTGCTCCGACCGCGGAAGCGGCGAGCAGAGTGGTGGCGCCTGCGCGGCGTATGCGGGCAGATCTGAGGCTATGAGCACTCCAGAGTGGGAGCCCACCCACTGATCGAGGGGGGCAACGAGATGCAGCCAACCGACTGCCACGTGATCATGAAGCTCAGGTATGGAGAGTGTCAATTGCGTGTGGGCCTTTCCTGGAGGGAAAGTGCCGATAAGGCGGCGAGGTCGAATTTCGCCTGGTCG
Organism: Streptomyces azureus; assembly: GCF_001270025.1. Taxonomy (NCBI): domain Bacteria; kingdom Bacillati; phylum Actinomycetota; class Actinomycetes; order Kitasatosporales; family Streptomycetaceae; genus Streptomyces; species Streptomyces azureus. The sequence goes on from NZ_DF968422.1 coordinate 8,408, forward strand.
AAGGCCTGGTGAGGGCCTATCACTTGATTGCGGGCCGTTCGGCGCTACGCCCCGATCAGGCACGTGACGTGGCGTCATGTCGCCCCTGCAATACAGGGCCTTCCGTGCAGGAATGGGCCACTTTGCTCCTGGGGGTTCCCACTCGGGCGGGGCGGGCACTCGCCGGGCTGTGAGCCGAGGGGCCGGGGCAGGACTTGCGAGGGTCACCGCGCGCTCGGATGCCGATCACATCGCCTGTGAACGTTCGGACGGATCGCATGGCCTGAAATGCTCGTCCAGTGATGCGCATGCCAATGTCGTCAGGGGGGCCTTCCGCCGCTGGGCACCGGCGACCTGTGCGATGACGCCCGCGACTTGCGGGCCGAACGCCTGGGCGACGGCCCCGGCGACGCCGAGGAAACCTTTCGCCATGGGGGCGACGACAGCCTGGAGGCCGGACGCGGCCTGGGTAGTGCCCTGGATGATCGCGCGCAGCGGCGCAGCGGCCTGCTGCGATGCCGCGGATTTCAGGCCCTCGTCAGCGGCCTTGCCGAACTCGGTCGCGAGCCCGGCGGCCATGCCGTACGACTCGTACACGCTCGGCACCATCAGCACCCTCGTGTTCGCCCACACGCCGGCGCGCATGCCGGAGGTCTGCGGTATCACCGTCACGTTCCGCGGCACCGGGCGCAGCACCTGCTTGCCGTGGCCGCGGATCACGCCGAGGAACGGCAGCGTCCTGAGGTTGTTCCTCGCCTACCGAGCAGCGAGCTACCTCGACCTGAAGGAACCCGAGCCCGCCGCGGCCGCCGCCACCCAGTCCCTGCTCCTGGCCCTGCGCACCGGAGCACCCCGCTGCGTCCGCCTCATCAAGGACCTGCTCCCCCCCCGCTTCCAGCCCTACGCCCATGCCCAAGGCGTTGCGGAACTCCTCCAACTCGCCCCCGCTTAGTCGGCATTGGCCGACCGCACACAGCCTGGGAGCGAACCAAGAGTTCGCCTGCGACGTGCAAGGCGCCCTCGCCGCCGATCGCACAAGCGCTGTGGATCACCTCAGCCACGCCAGGCCACGCGGCCCGGCGGCCTGCTCGCTGCCCCTCACGGACGGGTGAGCACCGTGCCCGACCTGGCCAGCACGGCCGTGCTGGCAGCGGCGGATGCCATCGACGACATCAGCTGGTCCGCATCGGTGGACTCCACCATCTGCCGCGCTCACCAGCACGCTGCCGGGGTCAGAGGGGCGGCAGGGCGGGCCGAACCCGCAGATCACGGTCTCGGGCGCGCACGCGGCGGACTGACAGCCAAGGTGCACCTGGTGGCAGACGGCCGGGCCTGGCCGCTGGCTTTTTGAAACCGTGATCGCGGACCGCGCGTACGCAACCTGATGCGTGCCGCGGCGATCGCCTCCCTGGCCCTCGCCCCGTTGGCCGTTCCAGCCTCCGCTTACAGCACCCCCGGCGCGGTGAAGGCAGCAATCGACTGCCCGTCCGGCTACGTGTGCATCTACCCAGAGATCAACTTTGGCGGTCAGCCATGGGGGCAGCGTGCCGTGGACGGCAGCGTGAAGGACCTGCCGTCCGCAATCCGTGACCGCGGCAGCTCGATCCGCGACAACTCCGACCGCACCGCCCGCGTGTACGAGAAGCGCAACCACAGCGGTCGGCATGTGTGCGTCACCCGCAGCGGCGGCTCCATCCACGACCTGCGCGGCTACAACCTGAACGACCGGACCCGCTCCCTGAAGAACAACCGCAACGACTGCGGCTGCCCCTCCCCCACTCACCGCTGGCAGGCGCCCGATGCCTACACAGCGGTCAGCCCCGCCCGGCGGGCAAAACCGGGCGGGGCTGATCAGCATGCGCGTCGTGTAGGGAGGTCGCCCGCGAGACCCGACATGCGGACGCATCGCGGGGAGCCATCCGCGTTCAGCTATCAGGACCGTTCCCCTTACCCACAGGTCAAGGGGAACGGTCCTGCAGACCGCTCCTCATGTACGTCACGTCAATGAGGTGCGGTCTGTGGGACGTCAGGTTGCGCGGCGGAGGGGGACGACGACGTTCTCGCCCATGCGCTTGGGGTCAAGTCGGTAGTACCTGATGTGGCCGAGTCTCTCGGTCTCCTCGAGCCAGCCGGCTTCGATGACCTGCTTGCGGGTGCGGGAGAAGACGGGCGCGGCCATTCCGACGAGCTTGGCCAGGTTGGCGGCGGTCTCGAGTACGGCTCCGGACCGGTCGGTCGGGTGCAGGGCGTACAGCATGACGACGAGACGCTGGTTGGCGGTCATGCCGGCCGTCTTCTCAAGCAGCTCGAGGTTCTTCTGCTTGTCGTCGCTGCTGATCACTGGGCCTCCCACCGTGCAGGCACGTTCTCGTTGAATCCGGGGATGTCCGGCGGGTTGCACGTCTTCACCGCTTCACGCTGCTCGAGCCCCGTTCCGTGGAACGCGATGTACGGGCTGATCCGGTAGAAGTTGTAGTTTCCGATGCGTCCGCGGACGATCAGGATGCGGTGCTTGGCCAACTTCCTGTTGATCTTCCCGACAGCGTCGGTGGACATCCCCACCCGCTTCGCGATGTCGGCCCCTGTGGCCCTCAACGGTTCCATGCCCTCGGGCGAGACTCCGATCCACCACAGGACGAGGAACTTCTGGCTGGGCGTGAACGCCTTCGATTCGGTGATCGCCTCGACGCGCGCCTTGTCAACCTGGGTGTGCCGGCCGGAGAAGGCGTACGGCGCATGGGGGATCGCCTCGCCCGTCTCGGCATCAACCAGCCTGCGTACTGCTCCCAACGGGCCCTCCGTGCACGGGGCTTATCTGACGGTTCATAAGAGGCGGCTCCGAGGCCGACCAGATGAACTTAACGTACATGAGCAGGAAGTCAATCAACCAGGCCTGTGGGCCCGTGTCGCCTGCTCACAGGCTCAGGGCTCACACCGTCCAGCCGTAGCCGCACTGCCGCCCACTCATGTACGTCACGTCAATCTGGCACGGCTACAGGATCGTGGTACCCAGATCGTCAGGTCTGGGTGGCAGATCTCAGAATCGCTGTCCAGGTCTGTCAGATCGTGGTGTGCGTTCAGTGGGACTGTGTGACACGACTGAAGGATCTGTTCACTCAGGTCCTCTGATCGCCCTCTGCTGTCGCAAGAACTGCCTGCCAGTTCTTGCGAGCTTGGTTGTTCGAGGCAATTGCGCAGGTCAGAGGCTAACTAGCGGCCGCGCTCTCTTACCCAGCAGGAGCCGCGCCGTTCACACCACCGCACAGGCAACCGCTGAACAGCTTCAGCACGGCGGAACGCCGTGCTCACCTCGTGGAACCTCGTAGTGGCACTCATGGGACGAACGAACCTGAGCCCTACGGCCGAGCCCCTTCCGGTCGGCAGTCGACGCAGAAGCCGACCGCGGTGACCGTGCCCGTCTCACGGGGCCTCCCCCACCCGTACCCCGCCGCTTTCCGGCGCGTACGGTCCGGGCCACCACGAAACGGATTCGCGCCGGGAAGTGGCGGGGGCAGCGGGGTCCAGGGGCCGGCGAAGGCCCCTGGTACCACGCTGCTCAGCCACCCTTCGTGCTGGTCGTCGAGCAGCAGTGTGATGACGGCAGTGGCATCCACTGCCCGAGGTCGTGACCCGCACCTAGAGCCTGTCGTCAAAGTGATCTTGGATTGTGGATCATGGTGTGGTGATACGTCGCCATGAACTGT
>NZ_DF968423.1:0-1643 GCF_001270025.1 Streptomyces azureus
GGGGGGGGGGGGGGGGGGGGGGGGGGGGGGGGGGAGGGGGGGGGGGGGGGGGGGGGGGGGGTGGGGGGTGGTGGCGGGGGTGGCGCGGCGGGTGTGTCGCGGGCCGCGGCGCCGCCGCGCAACCGGCGGCGGGCGGCGTATCCGGCCAGGCCCACGGCGATGAGCAGGGTGCCGCCGTGGAACAGCGGCACCGTCCAGAAGTCGGCGCCCAGCTGGGCGATGCCGGTGAGGCCGACGGCCAGGACGGCGACGGCGACGACGGTGCCGAGGGCGTTGGGCCGGCCGGGTTTGATCGCCGTGGAGCCGAGCAGGGCGCCGACGAAGGCGGGCAGCAGGTAGTCGAGGCCGACGCTCGGGTTGCCGATCTGCTGCTGGGCCGCGAGCAGCACCCCGGCGAAGCCGACGATCAGCCCCGAGGCGGCGAACGCGTAGACGGTGCAGGTGCGGGTAGGGATGCCGACCAGGTCGGCCGCACGCGGGTTCGACCCGACGACGTACAGGTACCGGCCGAGCGGCAGCCGCTCCAGCACCAGCCAGAGGACTCCCGCGAGGGCGAGCACGTAGAAGGCGGGGACCGGAAGGCCGAGGAACGTGGAGTCGTAGAGGTCGGTGAACGCGGGCGGGAGGCCCTGCGGGCCGGGGACGATCCGGCTGCCGTCGGTGATCCAGCCGGTCACGGCGTACATCATGCTGCCGGTGCCGAGGGTGGCGATGAAGGAGTCGATCCGGCCGAACTCGACGATGACGCCGTTGAGGACGCCGACGACCAGCCCTCCGGCGAGCACGGTGAGACAGGCGAGCGGCCAGGGCCAGCCCTCATTGACGACGAGCTGCATCACCATGACGTGCGCCAGTCCGAGGCCGTAGCCGATGGAGAGGTCGAACGCGCCGGTGACGATGGGCACCATGGCGGCCAGCGCGAGGACGGCCGGGATCGACTGGGTGGAGAGGATCGAGTCGACGGTGTCCAGCGTGGGGAAGGTCTCCGGCAGGGCGAGGGAGAAGACCAGGTAGAGCAGGACGGTCAGGGCGAGCAGGCCGTAGGCGCCGATGTGGTGCCCACCGGGTGCGCGCAGGCGCCCGGGGCGGGGCGAGGAGGGCGAGGGCGGTTCGGTCATGGGGTCGTCGCGGCAATGGAGGGGGGCATGGCCGAGGCCGCCCGGGTGAGCCCGGTGACGGTGAGGGCGCTGCCGCTCAGCTCGGCCGTCACGGATCCGCGGACGAAGACCAGGGTGCGCCCGCACACGCTCGCGACCTCCTCGAAGTCGGTGGACAGAAGCAGGACCGCGAGGCCCGCCGACACCGCCTCGTCGAGCAGGCGGTGGATCGCGGCCTTGGCACCGATGTCCACACTCGCGGTCGGCTCCTCGAGGATCAGCAGCCGCAGCTCCGTCCGCAGCCAGCGGCCGATCATGACTTTCTGCTGGTTCCCGCCGGAGAGCGTGGCGATGGGGGCCTCGCTGTCGCGGGGACGCACCGAGAACCGGTCGATCAGGGCGGCGGCCTGGGCGCGTTCGCGGCGGGGACCGATCCAGCGCGGCGCCGGCCGGCCGCCCGCGCGGGGATTGGCCAGGAGGTTCTCCCGCACGGTCAGTTCGGCGAGGCAGCCCTCCCGCAGCCGGTCGCCCGGCACGAAGCCGACA
>NZ_DF968424.1:0-289 GCF_001270025.1 Streptomyces azureus
GTCGTGGAGTCCACGCTGACCAGGGATAAGTCGACCTTGCCCTGGCGGGCGGCTTCGGCGATCAGGCCCTCCATCAGCGCGGTGAAAACACCGGCGTTCCGCCAGACCCGAAAGCGCCCGTAGACGGTCGGCCAGGGCCCGAACTCGCCCGGCATCTCACGCCACTGCGCGCCAGTCCTGAAGCGCCAGATCACCCCTTCGAACTGATCCCGCAGCCGCTCGGGGTACGGGCCGTACTCGCCTATTGGCAGGAACGGCTCGATCAACTTCCACTGCTCGTCGGTGAGTT
>NZ_DF968425.1:0-9511 GCF_001270025.1 Streptomyces azureus
AGCAGGGGGTACCCCCAGAGCACGCACCGGACGCCGCTCCTTGACGGGCAAACGTTGCCTGCCGGGGCCCTAGGGGCTGGTGGAGTTGTCGTTCCAGGAGGAGGGCGGCGCCTGGCCCTGCTTCGGGGTGAGCGTGCAGGTGCACCGTCTGCGGTGGGACACCGGGTCGTCCGTACCGGCGGCTCTGCGCGGCGCGTATGGCCGCTTCGCTCCCTGGTCGCGTTTCGAGGGCCTGGCCGCCGCGATCGCCGGGCTCGGCTGCTCGGTGGATCCCGAACCGGAACCGGGACGGCACGGCCGGGGACATGCACCGCTGCCGGGTGCCCGAGTCCGGCGTGAGGATCTTCGTCCGCGCGGACGAAGACGCCCAGGGGCAGGCGGGTGAGGTCTGGAGCCTCAGGGTGTCTCCCGCGTGGTGGCGCGAGGCGGGCTGATCAGGCCCTGAGGTCGGCCGTGCCACCATCTGGGCGGCTCGCCCTTGCCGCGTGGTTAGTTCCGAGGTCTGCCCGGCCTCAAGACCGGCTGCTTCGGGCGCAGATCCGTTACCTGCTGTCGTGGGGGGTCTCGGTGCCTGTCGACGTGATGCGGTGGAGGAAGCCGCCGCTTGCTGCCTCTCCCCGCACCACCTGGCGCGGGAGGGACACCGCCGGCTTCCGGCGCCGCCGGACCGACGATGTCCAACCTCCGCTCGAGCTCTGCGTGTTCGGCCACTGTGACACCTGGTGCCCGGGGCAGGTCACCGCTCGAGCTCTGCGTGTTCGGCCACTGTGACACCTGGTACCCGGGGCAGGTCACCGCATCACCAGCACCTGCACCGCCCACTTCGTGCGGATCCTGCGTCACCTCGCCAGACAGACCGCACCAGGCCCGCCGGTGTCAGCAAGCTCATGGGCTGCATTCCCACCGCTGTCACGGGCGGCTGTCTCCGCGAGCCAGACACCGAACTTCTCCTGCCCGGCTGTGCATTCGCCCGCCGCATCAACAGCCTCCTGACCGCGGCCGACCGCCCTTCCATCTGGGACAGCCGGCCTGCCGGTCACGCCCCCGGCCCGTGCACCTCCCCGGACGCCGGAGGAGTCGGCCGTGAGCACCCGGCAGACGACGACCCCCACGGCGGGCCCGGCCGCCCCCGCTCGTGTGGGGGGGCTGGTCGGGCCGGGGGGCGTGCTCTGGGAGGGAGGGTTGGTTGTGGGTTCTGAATTTCCGTTGACGGGGCGGGGTTCCCGTTTGCTGGGGATCGGAATAGTTGTGTTTGCGTTGCGAAGGTGGGTGGGGTGAGGGGACTCCAGCCGGTAACTGGAGTCCCCTCGTTTCCCCGCTTATGTGCTGCCGCGCCCAGGAGGGGAGAGCGGCGTTTTCGAGGAGCGGGGGTTCCGCTTGTTCAGCTCACCATCCTCCCGGCCGCCGGGCAAGATCTTCACTGTCCGGAAGTGTTCCGAACAGTGAATGCCCAGGTCGGAGGGCTTGCCGGGTAGGTCTGGCGATGCTGCGGAAACGTGTCCCGCAGCCTGTTTCCAGTTGCCCCATGGGCGATGCAGGCGCCGATGAACGAGCGGTCAGAACGCATCAACACCGCCCCCGGTATCGAGCGGAAAAAGCGAGCGGCGGGTCTTTGCTGATGGCGGATGTTCGGATTGCTTCCGGTTGTGCAGAGGGGGTTGCCGCTATCCGGGCGATGGAATTAGGTGAGTGATGTCCGCGTCACGGCCGGTAACCGTCGCGGATGAGCGAGCCGTACTCGTCGGCGATCTTCGCCGCGCCCGGGAGGGGAAAGACCTATGTCACGACACGTTACGCGACGACGGCACCGGCAGGCGGCGCCGCCGTCGGATCACGCTTCCTGCGGAGCAAACCTCAAGCCCGCACAGCGGGTCACCGTCTTCGCGCTGATCCTGCTGGTGGTGATCGTCCTCGTGTGCAGCGGGCAGCCCGTCTGTGACGCGGTCGGGTTGGTCATGGCGGCCGGAGCCGCGGCCGCACAGATCGGCGCATGGCTGAATGGGCAGCGCCTGGCCACCGGCTCTCCTGGAGGCGTGTGATGACACAGCCAGAGAACCCGCCAATCGCCCACAGCGAGCAGCGGCGCTGGCCCGACCCGCTGCTGGCGCGCAACCACAAGGACTTCCGAAACGCTCTGATCCAGCTGTACAAGGGCCGGGGCCTGACCTACAGGAAGCTGGAGAAGGCAAGCGCCGACGGCCCGGAGAAGCTGTCGTCCACCACGATCCACAACGCGTTGAACAAGGACGCGCTGCCGGGCCGGAACTTCGTGGTCGGCTTCCTGCACGCCTGTGGGCTGAGCGAGACGGAACAGGAACCGTGGCTGACGCGCTGGGAGGAGTTGAGCTGGAAGGAGACGGCTTCCCCGCAGGAGAACACACCGCAAGACGCAGTTCCGGCTCAGACGGGCCAACCCGTGCCACCAGCCGAGCATGGCAGACGGTGGGCGCGCCTTCTGGGCGGCCGCTCCCGGCTGCGCACAGCCGTGGTGGCCGGCACCGTGCTGGCTCTCGCCGGCGCCGTCGGGGTGGTCTGGCAGTGGCGTCAGCACGACTTCAAGGAACAGCACTGCGGCACGTTCAATCCGGGCCTGGTGACCGAGGCCGACGGGGAATGCACAGGCGTCACCGACGGCAGTGACGGCGCGGCCGTCTTCGGCAGTGACCTGAAGCCGGTCATGACCGCCATCGGCGCCGAGAACAGGAACGTGATCAAGGACGGTGATTACGTGACGGTCGCGTTCCTGACACCGCTGACGTCGAAGGACGCCAACAACCTCACGATCGGCCAGTACGTCGCCGAGCTCGAGGGCGCCTACACCGCCGTCGAAGAGGCAAACAAGAAGAACACCAGGCCCAAGATCCGGCTGCTGGTGGCCAGCATGGCAAGCTCCCAAAAGCACTGGGAGCGCACCGTGGACCAGCTTGTGGCCCGCAGGGACACCGACCGCCTGGTGGCGGTGGCCGGCATGGGCCTGAGCCAGCAGGAAACCGTCGACGCCGCCCGGAAGCTCAGCAAGGCCGACCTGCCCATGGTCGGAGACCTGATCACCGCCGATGGTTTCGACGCCACCGGCGCAGTCGACGGCAAGGGACCGATCAACGGACTGGCCCGCGTCGCCCTCTCCAACAAAGACCAGCTCACCGCCATCAGCAAGCAACTGCCCTCCGCCCAGCGCACCGCGGCCCTGGTCAGCACCTCAGTAACGCCCAATGGGACCAGGGACCTCTACACCGCATCCCTCAACCGGGGCTTCCGCACCATCAAAGGCCTCAAGAAGCATCTCGACGACACCTCCGACTTCAAGTTCGACCCCCGCGGCGGGACCGGCGCCATCCTGCCCACCATCACCCAGAACTTCTGCAGCACCGGCAAGACCATCGACACCGTCTACTACGCCGCCCGCGTCAAGTACCTGCCCGACTTCCTCGACGCGCTGGCCAAACGAAGCTGCCACACCCAGCCCATCACCGTCGTCACCGGATCGGATGCGGCAGCCCTCGACCCCAAGACAGAAGCACTCCACGACCCTGACGCGCCGATCACCGTCCTGTACGCGTCCTTCCCCAGCGCCGACCAGTTCCGCAGCGCCGACAACCCCAGCCGCGGCCTCTACAACGCCTTCGCCAAAGCCTTCACCTCCCACCACCACGGACAGCAATTCCCCGCAGAACACCTCACCAGCAGCTACTGGGGCATCGTCGCCCACGACGCCGTCCTCACGGCCGCAACCGCCCTGCACCGCGCAGCCGCCCACGGCGACCCCTCCAGCCTGCCCAACCGCTACGCCGTCAGGAACGAGCTGTACGCACTGCGCAACAACGCCATCGCCGGCGCAAGCGGCCACTTCGGCATCGACAAGAACGGAAACCGCACCAACACCCACACCGTCGCCACCGTGCACCGCCTCGGCCGGCCTCTTCCCGCAACCACGAAACGCCCCGGCTGAGCAACCGCGGTGAACCCAAAGGGGGCAGACCCGGCGCGGGTCTGCCCCCGGCCTCGTTCCTGCTCGCGCGCTGGCGAGGCCCCCTCCCCGCCCGGGTCTTATCCGGCCTGGGGCGGATCGCGCTCAGCGCGCCCGTACAGCGCCCACGCGACAGCTGTCCGCTCGCCGCGGACCTTGAGGGCCCACACAGCTCGGGTCGTCCTGGAGCGAGCACACCGCCACCGCCGGCCCCTTGTGCCGACGTCGTGCCAGGCCTTCACCGTCTGCGCCAGCGGATCCAGCACCGGCACCAGCACGAGAATGTGCCCCTACGGCACAAGCCACTTGTGCGGCCCCTTCCGCCCGGCGTCGGGCGGCCCCCCCGGCCCGGGCGTGACCGCCCCACAGCAGCCCGCACAGACCACCCCATCCCCAAACCGGCCGGCGCGCAGATGCGATACCTCGTCAAGCAGCTCAAGAGCACCCGCGGTGGCCAGCGCACTCGGCATCTCGCAGCGCACCGTGGAGCGGTACGTGAAGGACCAGATCCGCCAACCTCGCGCCGACCTCGCACAGCGCCTGGAGAAAGCGGTGCACGAGCGGTGGCAGCCCCGCATGACCACCGCGTGTGGTGCAGGCCTGACCGGTTGCCAGTGCCTGCTGTCACCATGGGCGGACCTGGTCATTTGGCTTCGAGAGGGAGGCTTGGAGTGAAACGACGTCTTAGACGTCGTTTCAGTTGGTGAGTCTGCGCTAGCTGATGAGGGCTGCGGCAATGCCGACGAAGGCCAGGAAGTGTCCGGCCTTGCGCCCACAACGGCGGTGCAGGCGCCGACAGCCGGCAAGCCAGGACACCGTCCTGTCGACGACCCCAGCGGTGGCGGCCCAGCCGCTTGGAGGATTCGGTGCCTTGCGGGCGATGCGGTGGCGGATGCCTCGCTTGCGGAGCCATCGGCGCAGGTGGTCGTAGTCGTGGCCCTTGCCGGCGTGGAGCTTGGCCGGTCGCCGGCGCCGTAGGCCGCGACGGGAGCGGATCGGTGGAATCCCTCGCACCAGCGGCTTCAGGCCGAGACTGTCATGCATATCCGGTGCCGGATATACCCAGCGACAGAGGTAGACCGTTGCGGTCCGCGATCAGGCGGGTCTTCGATCCGTTCTTGCCGCGGCCGGTCGGATTCGGCCCGATCAGTGGCCCCCTTCCGTGGCCCGGAGGCTGACGGAGTCGATACGGAGTCGATCGCGCACCGCGACCAGTCCAACTCGCCCCGAGCGCCGAGTTCGTCGAGGATGACGCGGTGGAGCCGGGCCCAGACCCGGTCCTGGCTCCACGGGGCGAAGCGCCGGTAGACCGCCGGCCAGGCCGGCCCGAACACCGGGGGCAGTTGCCGCCAGGCACCCCGAGGCGGCTCCGAAGATGATCGCCGCCAGGCATTCACGGTCACCCGCCCGCCGTCACCCGCCGCCCTGCGGACGCATGACCTCCGCCAGCGGAACCACCCGCCGGAACAGCCTCCATAACCATCCGGCACCAACCGCTCAACCAGATCCGTCAGGCACGGCTCAACGAACGATCACACCAAAGGAAACCACGCCTAACTGGCGTCGGCTACGAGAGCCCCAGGAGAGCGCCGATGATAGAGCGGGTCAGGTCCAGCGCATGCCGATGGCGGTGAGCTGTTCCACACGTTCCGGCGACAGTGTCGCGGCCCTGGACCGCTGGTTGCTTACCCATGCCCCCAGCTTCATCTGCCGCTCCTGCTCCTCGCCGTGCTCACGGCCGCTCGCCTCCCCCTCCCCGCTGCCGACGATGATCCGTTCGATGTGTTTGCGTGGCACTTTCAGGTGTCCTTCGCGCTGGTAGTACTGGCGGGCGGCGGCGAGGTTGAGGGCCCATTTGTCGGCCTGGCTGGCCCGCGGTTTGGGTTTCTCATTCTCGGTGGCGGGTTGGATGCCGAGGATGTGCTCGCACATCCACCGCTGCACGGTGGTGAGCTTGTCCCACCCCAGCCGGACCGAGCGCACCCACCGCCCCAGGTCCTCGCCCTGGTGCACGGCCACGCCCGGCTCTGTCGGCAGCAGGCCGCCGGCCTCCAGGTGCAGCCGGATCAGATGGAAGCACCGCTGCCACTCCACCGGCCAGACCGGGCACCAGGAGGGGTCGATTTCCTCGAGCTGCTCGCGCCGTTCGGCCGACAGCACCCAGCCTGATGTCTGCCTCACCGGCAGACCTTCGGCCTGCCGCTGTTCGTTGTCCTGAGCCCGCCGGGCGGCGGCCCGCGCGTTCTTCAGAAAGATCCCTACCCGATAGCCCCGGTAGGTGGCGTCCAGCGGGGCAAGGAGGTGGCCGGCTTCGGCTGCCCATCCGCGCGCCGCTGCGAGTCCTTCTTCCCAGGCGACGTCGTAGTGGGACCAGATCATGCCGAGCTTTTCCAGCTGCGCGATGCGGTCTTCGTCCATGTCCCCGCGGGCGTAGAACCTCCGCGCGTCGGCGATCCATTGCCCAAGTGGAAACCCGGCAAGGGAGGCCGTCCAGCCCTCGCCCTCCACCTCCGGGGCATCATTGGCGCGGACGCGGTAGGTGAAGGGGACCTTCAGGTCGCCGTGGAGTCGGTGGTAGATGGTGGCGGCTTCGATGCCGCGTCGCCAGTGCTGGTGTTCAGGGTTGAGGACGCGCAGGTTGATGAACGCGGCCAGCTGGGCGGGGTCGCGGGGGGTGCTGAATTTCAGCAGCTCTCTGGCCGGTACTGACAGACCACGGTCGCTTCGGTCGCTGCCAGCTGCTTCGTCTTCCTCGGGCCCGCTGCGACTCTGTACACCCCTGACACGGCTTCGCGCCTGCTGTTCGGCGAGTTGCTCCACGACCCGGGCGTCGTGCGCCCTGAGTGCTTCCAACAGCTTGGCCAGACCACCGTACGCGCCGGAGGTGAGCATGTTGTCCGGCGTCTCTCCGGGGCCGAGCAGGACGGGTACGACGAGGGAGGCGACCTTGCCTTCCCCGGGCTGCATGCGCAGCGCCCGGCCTACAGCTTGGACGAGGTCGGGCATGGAGCCGCGTACGTCGGCCCAGTAGACGGAGTCGCAGTTTTGGGTGTCGACGCCCTCGCCCAGCACTTTCACCGAGCCCAGGTAGCCCTTCTCCACGACGGTGCCGTCCGTGGCGATCCCCTCGGCGAACTCCCCCAGCACCCGCCTGCGGTGGAGCGGCTTATGGTCGCCGCAGAGCCACTTGGCCCAGATCGTCTTGGGGTACAGCTCGGGGTCGACGGCGTGCAGCTGTGCGGCGACGTGGGGGAGGCCGGCCGCGAACGCCTCGGCCTCCTTCACCATGTGGTGAAAGACCAGCGTCCTGCGGAACCCTTCCTCCGCTGACGCCCTCACCAATGCGGTCTGCAGCGCGGCGAGCCGCGCCCCGCGCACCTGCTCGGAGCGCGCGTCTTCACCCAGCAACTGGGCGGCCTGGAGCTGCGTGTCGGTGATGTCCACGCACACCACCTGATAGGGAGCACAGATGCCCCGGTCGATCGCCTCGGACAGCGTCAGCGTGTAACAACGGCTGCCGAAGGGCGAGTCGGGGGAGTCTTCCATGCTCGCCACCAGTTCACCCGGCGCGCCCTGCTGCTCCTGCTCTTCGCCGAGCTGCCACAGCCGGGGCGTGGCGGTCATGTAGAGGCGGCGTAGGGAGGGGATGCGGGTGTTGTCGTGGACGACCGCCCACGGCTTGCCCAACCGTCCCGAGGTCCGGTGTGCCTCATCGACCACGATCAGGTCCCACCCGGGAAGGTCGGCCTGGTGTGCGCGTTCCAGCGTGCCGAGCCCGAGCGAGGCGTAGGTGGCGAACACCGTGATCTTATCGAACGGCCGCACCCAGTCGACCAGCTCCTCCACGTCCGTGGTGTTCGGAAAGGCAGCCTCCTCGCCGCGCAGGGACGAGACCCCGATCATCGGGCCGGTGCGGCCGCCCTCGCGCCATGCGGTCTCGGTCTGGGCCAGCAGGTCCAGCGAGGGCACGAGGACGAGCACACGGCCGGCCCGGAGCTCCTCGGCACTCCGGGCGGCCACAAGGGTCTTGCCGGTTCCCGTTGCCATGATCACCTGAGTGCGCAGACCCCGCTCTGGCACGGTAGATCGTGCAGGAAATTCGAGCGCACGGAGCACTGCGTCCACGGCTTCTCGCTGATGAGGACGGAGTTCCTTCACAGCCATTCCGATCTACTCTCTTCCGCGGAGCCAGACGCCCGTTCTCAGACAACCCCACCTGAACAACCAGCGTGCAGACGACAAGTGTTGGCCCCCGAGGCGGATCCACCGAGACGGCGATACATGCCCCTTGATGCGAGACACGCATAGCCACCCTGCAGCAGCACAGACCTCGCAGCGCTGGAGTCATCTGAATCCATAGTCTATCGCACCTTCAAAATGAAGCAGACGCTATGAGCGAATCAACTTCGATGCCACGGGTACTCCGCACCCAAAGCCAACACGTCCATTCTGTTCCCGGAGAGTCATGACGCAGGAGACTGAAAACGAGAAGGGCAACCGGTTCTGCAAGGCATGTGGCACGCCGGCTGAAGACGGGAAGCTGTGCAGTCACTGCGGCACGGTTCTGGACTTCCCTGATGAGGGTGGGCTGATCGAAGACCAAGGTGCAGCGGTACGACGCGAGTTCGAAGGACGCACCGAGGACACCGGGCGGGGGAGCGCAGGGGGCCCGCCTGGGCCTTAAGTGCAGTGGAAGACCCCCGTGGCAAGATGTCGGTATGACGATCGCTGCCCGAAAGGGTCATGCCGCGTAGGCGGCCGGGCGCCCTGCGTGCCCCTCACCCCAAGCTCTACGCATTGCACCAGCCGTACCGGATCGACCGGTTGTCGCCGCGGACTTCCGCTGCTGTGCACCGGGCCGAGCGGGAGACAGACGCTGAAGAAGTGTGGCCCGGTGCTACTGAGACGGCCCTGTACTGGTGCCGGCGGTTCCTCGCCCGGCCAGGCCGGTATCTCGAGATCTCTTACGCTGGATGCCCGTGCCCTTCGGACAGCCTGGAAGACGTGACCGAGGCCAGGGAATTGCTGGAGCGGGTGGTGGTAGTACTGCCCGTCCCGGCGCGCCGGGAACTCGAGGCACTTCTTGCTGTGCTCGATGCGGAGCTGTGGCGTCGTACCCTCCCAGATCCGTTCGCGTTCCGTGATCCCCGACGCAGAGGGGGCAGCTGGTGGCATCACAGGCTTCGAGGAGAGCCATTCGGATGAGGCACTGGAAAGTAGAGGCGGCCCCACCCTGCCGCACAGGACGGAACCCCTGACACGTAGCCAGCCCGGCCCGCGTCAGCGGGCCCCTACGGTTCTGGAGGCGCAGCCGGAAGGACCGTCAGGCAGGGGAGCGCAGCGGACCCGCCCCGCCAGGCTGGAGCGAAGCGGAGGCCTGGTAGCGGGACGAAGTCCCGCCGGTCCGGGAGCGCAGCGGACGGACCGTCAACCTCGCTGCACAGCAGCGGGGTTGTGCGGGTGGCGCAGCCACCCGCCAGCGCTCCCGCGGAGCGGGAGCGCAACACCCGTGCGCAGCACGGGTGTTCGCTTGCACATCGCGCA
>NZ_DF968426.1:0-392 GCF_001270025.1 Streptomyces azureus
GGGCGGCGTGCGGGAGTGCTGGTCGCGGTGACCGTCTTGGTGGTGGGGCTCCTGAGTGGGTTCGGTTCCGTTGGGACGGCGCGGGCGGCCACGGTGGATACGAACGCGTGGTACGTGCTGGTCAACCGGGGCAGCGGCAAGGCGCTCGATGTGTCGGGTGCGAGCACTGCCGACGGGGCGGGTCTGTCGCAGTGGGTCCGCCACGAGGGGGCCAACCAGCGTTTCCGGTTCGTCGACTCGGGGGGTGGCTACTACCGGTTGAAGGCGCAGCACTCGGGCAAGGTGCTGGACGTCTACAACTTCTCCGGTGCCGACCACGCGGACGTTGTGCAGTGGGGCGATGCGGGTGGCGTCAACCAGCAGTTCCGGCTGGCCGATTCCTCGGATGGTTA
>NZ_DF968427.1:0-21580 GCF_001270025.1 Streptomyces azureus
CCGGCGCCTGCCCCACCTGCCACCGCGACATACCCACCCGCACACCGACCTGACCAAGCACTACTAGGTTCCCGACCCCGGCAGCATCGGATAACTGCCCGTGTTCGTCGGCGCGTGCTCCGGCAGCCACAGCACGGCCACCGCGCCCTCGGCGGGCAGATGCTCCGGTGTCCCGGGCGTGCGCACGTTCCGGAAGGTCAGCCGGGCTCCCAGCACCCGGGCCTGACCGGCCGCGATGGTCAGGCCGAGGCCGTGGCCGTGTCCGGCCCGGTCCTTGCTGCCGGTGCGGAAGCGGCTCGGCCCTTCGGCGAGCAGGTCCTCGGGGAAGCCGGGCCCGTGGTCGCGGACCCGGATGACCCGGCCCTCGACGGTGACCTCGACGGGCGGCTTGCCGTGCCGGGCGGCGTTGGCGAGCAGGTTGAACAGCACCCGTTCCAGGCGCCGGGGGTCGGTGGTGACCGCCGACTCGTGCACGATCCGCACCTCGGCGTCCGGGTCCTTGGCCGCCACCCGCCGGGCGACGAACTCGCCCAGCATGATGTCCTGGAGCTCCGCCCGCTCCGAGGCCCCGTCCAGCCGGGCCACCTCCAGCACGTCCTCCACGAGCGTGCGCATCGCCTTCGCCCGGTCCAGCACCAGTTCGGTCGGGCGCCCCGGCGGCAGCAGTTCGGCGGCGGTCAGCAGCCCGGTCACCGGCGTGCGCAGCTCGTGCGCGATGTCGGCGGTGACCCGCCGTTCGGCCTCGATCCGCTGCCGCAGGGTGTCCGCCATGGCGTCCACCGCGCTCGCCAGGTCGTCGGTCTCGTCCCGGACGACCCCGCCCATGGCGTCCCGCACGCGCACGTCCGTCTCGCCGCCCGCCAGCTGGCTGGCCGCGACGGCCGCCTTGCGCAGCCGCCGCGAGAGATGTCCGCCGATGAGCACGCCGAGCGCGCTGCCGCCGAGGACGACCGCGACGGAGCCGATGATCAGGGCCTGGTCGAGGTCCTGGAGGATGTCCGAGCTGCGGTCGGTGAAGCCCGAGTGCAGGGACATCACATGCCCGTTCTTCAGCGGCACGGCGGCCCATATGTCGGGCACGTCACCGGGCCGGTCCGCCACGTACGTCGCCCGCTGGCCCGCCTCGACCCGGTCCCGCAGCGCCGCCGGCAGGTTCGGGTCGTCGATTTTGGTGTTGGGGAAGTTCATCCGCCCGGACAGCTCGAAGTTGCGCTGGGCGATCATGATGCGCTCGTCGGCGAGGTCGCGCGCGTTGTCCAGCATCGACACCCGGGCGGCGTTGTGCACCACCAGGCTCAGCGCGACCGCCACCAGCGCCCCGACCAGCGCGATGGCCGCGCTCAGCTTCCATCTGAGGCCCGTGCGGATCCCCGCACGCTCCAAGCCCGTGGCGACCAGGCGCCGGAAGTGCCCCCTCATAACCCCTGCTCAGGCCTTCAACTTGTAGCCGAAGCCGCGGACCGTCTCGATACGGTCCTGGCCGATCTTCTGCCGCAGCCGCTGCACGTGCACGTCGACGACGCGGGTGTCCCCGCCCCAGCCGTAGTCCCACACCCGCTCCAGCAGCTTGTCGCGGGAGAGCACCGTGCCCGGCGCCGTGGAGAACTCCAGCAGCAGCCGCATCTCGGTCGGTGTCAGCGCCACCGGCTGCCCGGCCCGGCGGACCTCCATGCCCTCGGTGTCGACCTCCAGGTCCCCGAAGGTCAGCAACCCGCCGTTCGGCGGCGAGGCCGGCTCCTCGGCCCGGCCGCCGCCCGCGTGACCGAACCGGCGCAGCACCGCGCGGATCCGGGCGACCAGGACGGCACCGTCGAACGGCTTGGTCACATAGTCGTCGGCCCCCGCCTCCAGACCCAGCACGACGTCGATGGAGTCGGCCCGCGCCGACAGCATGATGACCGGCACGGTCGACTCGTCCCGGATACGGCGGCACAGGCTGACACCGTCGAGTCCGGGAACCATGACGTCCAGCAGCGCGATGTCGGGGCGGTCCGCCCGGAACGCCTCCAGGCCCGACAGGCCGTCGGGCATGGCGGTGACCATGAAGCCATCCCGTTCCAGGGCGAGCTGCGTGGCCTCACGGATGACGTCGTCGTCCTCGACGAACAGGACGTGGGTCTGGTCTGCCATCCCGGTGCTCTCAGTCCTCGTGTGGTTCGTGGGTGCGTTCTGTCGTGTTCTCTCTGGGGGACGCACGGTTCATGTGATGCGCTCACCGAGGGATCGGTCCGAGCGGCCCGATCGGTTCACGCGCCCTCGCGCCCGTGTCAGCTCGCGGGCTCCGGCGTGGGGGTGTCGCCGACGACCTTCCCGTAGTCGTTGTGCGTGCGGTACTCCTCGTCGAACCGGCCGGAGGCCCATCGGTACGTGATCACGTTCTCCCCGGAGGGACTCGACACCGGGTCACCCTTCTCGTACACCTGCTTGGTGACGACCAGGTCGCCGCGGTCGATCTCCGCGTAGACCGGGGGTTCCTCGGCCTTGAACACATTCTGGTACGAGCCGTCCCGCTCGCGGTACACGTAACTGCCGACACCCACCGCGTCACCGCACGTCAGCACGTTGACGACGACATCGTCGGCCGACCCGCCGGTCAGGTTGCCGTAGGACACGTCGACGGGGTACTCGTCGGCGACGCACGGCTTCAGCTCGCGCTTCACCTCGGGGGAGACCTTCGGGTCGTCCTTGACGAGCCGGACGGCGTCGACCGTGTCGGGCGTCCTCGACGGCGCGGCGGACGGTGTGGCGGCGCCCGCCACCGAGTCGGAGTGCGCCGGGCCCTCGTCACGGGCGCCGGTGCCGCCTGAGCCGCACGCGGACACGAACAGGGCGAGGGCGGTGAGCACGGCCAGGGCCGTACTCACCGCCTGGATGCTGCCGCGGGTCCATGCAGACCCCTCGCCGGTCAGGCCGCGCACCGCTCCCGCTCCTCACGCTCCAGCGCGCGTGCGTCCAGATCGCGGGATTCCAGCTCCTCGCGGAGCCGGGCGAGCGCCCGGTGCAGCGTGCTCTTGACCGTTCCGGCCGACATGCCGAGGGCGGCGGCCGTCTCCTCTGTGGACATCTGCTCCCAGTGTCGCAGCACGACGACACTGCGCTGCTTCGGGGCGAGCACCTTCATGATGTCCATCAGCAGGGCGCGGTCCGCGTGCTGCTCGGTGGAGTCGTCGACCGAGGCGTCCGGGAGCTGCTCGGTCGGCACCTCCTCCAGCTTGCGGGCCCGCCACCACTCCGTCCGCGTGTTGATCATCACCCGGCGCAGGTAGGCGTCCGCCAGCCGCTTGTCCTCGATGGTCTCCCAGCGGCCGTACGTCCGTACGAGCGCGGTCTGGAGCAGGTCCTGCGCGTCCGTCGGGTCCGGGACCAGTCGGCGGGCGCTGCGCAGCAGCGCGTCCTGCCGAGTGCGGACGTACTCCTCGAACTCGAGCACCTCGCCCTGCGCCATGGTGAACCGCCTTCCGCTTCCCCGTTACGGCCGGCTCCCCGCCGCCCGTGCACTGCCTGTGTTCCTTGGTGGTCCCGTGTCTTCCGGGAACGGAATTGAAGGTACGGAGGCGTTGTCACGGCACTGTCCGAAGCAGCCTTCGACTAGCACTCGGCTGTCCGTCGGTTGTGTAACGGACGTGGGAACGGGGTACAGCGGTGGGCGTGTTGGGGTGGATTCAAGGCGTTTTGTCCACCCTGATCGCTGTGACGGGCGACGACCCGCGTCTGTGACCTGGCTGTCTGTACGTCAGGTCAGCGGCAGCCGGTACAGCCCGCCCGCCAGCGGCTCCACCAGACCGTCGGCGACGAGGCCGTCCAGGGCGCGGGCCCGCTGCACCGGCTCGTGCCACACCCGGTCCAGGGCCGACTGCGGAACCGGACCGTGGGCCTCCCGCAGTACGGCGAGCAGCCGTCCGCGCACCTGCCGGTCGGTGCCCGCGTACGTCTGGCCGCGGCGCGGCGGCCCGTCGTGCTCCGGCTTGCCCGCCAGCCGCCACACGCACTGCGCCGAGATCGGGCAGCGGTGGCACGACTCGCTCTTCGCCGTGCACACCAGCGCGCCCAGCTCCATGGAGGCGGCGGCCCAGCGGGCGGCGGTCGGCTCGTCCTCGGGCAGCAGCGCGCGGGCGAGCCTGCGCTCGGCGGCGGTGGTGGCGTTCGGCGGGTACTGCACGCCGGTGACCGCGCGGGCGAAGACCCGGCGCACGTTGGTGTCCAGCACCGGATGCCGCTGCCCGTAGGCGAAGGAGGCGACGGCGGCCGCCGTGTACTCGCCGATGCCGGGCAGCGCCAGCAGCTGGGCGTGGTCGGCCGGTACGTCACCGCCGTGCCGTTCCGTTATCGCGACGGCGGCGCCGTGCAGCCTGAGGGCGCGGCGCGGGTAGCCGAGCCGGCCCCAGGCGCGGACCGCCTCGCCCGGCGCCTCCTTGGCCAGGTCGGCGGGGCGCGGCCAGCGGGCCAGCCACTGCTCGTACACGGGCAGGACGCGGTTCACCGGCGTCTGCTGGAGCATGAACTCACTGACCATCACACCCCACGCCCCGGCCTCCGGTCGCCGCCACGGCAGGTCACGGGCGTTCTCGTCGAACCAGTCGATGACGGGGGAGTGCAGGCTCTCACCGGAGGGCGGGCCGGACGCGGGGTCGCTGGGGTTGGTGTGCGGGGGCTTCGTGGGAGCAGTCATGGCCATTCGATCCTGCCACGCGGGAGCCGCGATCCGGGCACACCACCACTCAAGAGGGACAGTCGTACCTGACGATCGGCAGCAGTGCCACCCCGCTGTCCGCGTATAGCGTCGGGCGAATGGAACGTCCTCGTCCCGCCGGGGCACTAGGCGGCTGCGCCCTGCTCTGGGCGGTCCTCGCCCTGCCCGCGCTCACGGCGGACCGGCTCGGGATGAACGAGCCGCGTCCGGCCTGGCAGCAGGCGGCCGGCGTGGCGGTGCTGGCGGTCGCGGCCGCCCTGTCCCGGCGGCTGCCGCTCGTGGCCTTCGGGCTGGCTGCCGCCCTGAGCTTCACCGCAGCCCCGGCCCTGTTCACCGTCTCCTACGGCCCGGCCCTCGGCGTGTTCGCGCTGCTGCTCGGGCTGCGGGCGGGCCGGGCACGCCCCGCGGTGCTGTGCTTCGCGGCCGTCGGCTGTGCCGGCACAGCCCGGATCGTGCTCGTCGGCGTCGACCCGGCCCCCGAGTGGCTCGTCATGACGGGCACGCTGCTCTTCGGCTGCGTCTTTCCCTGGCTCGGCGGTCGCTACTGGCGGCAGAGCCGCGAGCTGGCCGAGGCGGGCTGGCTGCGCGCCGCCCGGCTGGAGGACGAGGCCCGCTTCGCCGAGGAACGCGCCCGGCTGCGCGAACGGGCCCGGATCGCCCAGGACATGCACGACTCCCTCGGCCACGAGCTGAGCCTCATCGCCCTGCGCGCGGGAGCCCTCCAGGTCGCCTCCGGACTCGTCGGCGAGCACCGGGCCGCGGCGGCCGACCTGCGCGCGGCCGCCGCCGACGCCACGGACCGGCTGCACCGCATCATCGGCGTCCTGCGCGAGGACGACGACGCCGTGCCGCTGGCCCCGGCGGGCGAGACCCTGGAGCAACTCGTCGCCCGCGCCGCGGAATCGGGCCTGCCCGTGCGCTGGGAACCCGCCGGGCAGGGCCCGGCCGCCGAGCCCGGCGGGGTCGCCGAACGGCTGCTGCACCGCGTGGTCCGGGAGGCACTGACCAACGCGGCACGGCACGCACCGGGCGCGCCCGTGACCGTGGCGGTGACGGAGCGGGGCGCGGGGGCGTCCGTCACCATCACCAACGGCCGGGCCACCCAGGACGGTTCGCGGCCCTCCCGGGGCGGCACGGGTCTGCTCGGGCTGCGGGCCGCCGTGACCGCCGTCGGCGGCACCTTCGAGGCGGGCCCGCACAAGGAGGGCTTCCGGGTCCGGGCGTACGTCCCCGAGCGGCAGACCGCGGTCAGGCCGGCAGGCCCCGCCCGGGCGCCGTTCACGCACGCCAGGCGCCGCTTCGCCGTCGGCCTCGGCACCGCGGCCGGTGTGGGTGCCGTGCTCGTCGGTGCCGCCTTCGGCTGGTACGTGTACGCCGAGACGCACTCGGTGCTCGAACCCGCCGCGTACGCGGAACTGCGCCTGGGCACCCCGGAGGCCGACGTCGGGCGCGTACTCCCCGAGCGTGACGTGAACGACCCGCCCGACGAACGGGCCCCCGCCCCACCCGAGGGAGCCGACTGCCGCTACTACCGCGCGAGCAGCGAACTCTTCGTCTCCGTCGACCACTTCAGACTGTGTTTCGAGGCCGGGCGGCTGGTGGCCAAGGACGTGGTCCCGGGCCTTGGCCTGTCCGGCGAAGGCCGAGAGGAATACGAGGAGTTCGCACGATGAGCGGGGTGAGCGCGGCGATCCGCGTGCTGCTGGCCGACGACGAGGCCCTGGTCCGGGCCGGAGTGCGCGCCATCCTGGCCAGCAGCGGCGCCATGGACGTCGTCGCCGAGGCGGGCGACGGCCGCGAGGCGGTCGAGCTGGCCCGCGCCCACCGCCCGGACGTGGCCCTGCTCGACATCCGCATGCCCCGCCTGGACGGCCTCACGGCGGCGGAGGAGATCGTACGGACCGTGCCCGGCACGGCCGTCGCGATGCTCACCACCTTCTCCGAGGGCGCCTACGTGACCCGCGCCCTCGGCGGTGGTGCCACCGGCTTCCTGCTGAAGTCCGGGGACCCGTACGAACTGATCGCAGGCGTACGGGCGGTGGCGGCCGGTGCCGCGTTCCTGTCGCCCAAGGTGGCCCGGTACGTCATCGACGAGGGCCTCGGTGGCGGCCGGCTGACCCGTGAGGCACAGGCACGCGCGCGCGTGGCCGTGCTGAGTCCCCGCGAACGCGAGGTGCTGGGCCTGGTCGGTGCCGGCCTGTCCAACCCGGAGATCGCCGCCCGGCTGCACCTCGTCGAGGGCACGGTGAAGGCGTACGTGAGCGCGGTCCTGGACCGGCTGGGCGTGCGCAACCGGGTGCAGGCGGCGATCGTGGCGTACGAGGCGGGGCTGGTGGAGTCGTGACGACCGGGGCGGCGCGGCGGTGGGGGCGCACCCCGGCTCGGTGATGCGCATACCGGTCGGCTCAGCGCCGCGCGTGCGAGCCGTACGACGTGACGGGCGCCGTGCCCGGCCCGGTGAACCACCGCACGGCCGGTGCCGACGAGGTGCGCATCGCCCGGGCCAGCCGCGTCGCCGGGCCGGTGCCCAGCCGTACGGCGATGAGGGCGACGAGCGTGCCCAGCCCCAGTCCCGCGACGACGTCGTGCGGATAGTGCACGCCGACGAAGACCCGGGAGAAGGCCATGAGCAGGGCGAGCGGGGCCGTCAGCCACAGGAGCGCGCGCCGGACCAGGGCCAGGGCGACCGCCGCGGTGCCCGCGATCGTGGCGTGGTTGGACGGGAAGGACCAGTCGCCGCGCGGCGGGCACTCGGCGAGGGACGCGGCCACACCGGCGACCGCCCGGCACGGGCGCTCCTCCGTGACCGCGGACTTGAGCACCTCGCTGCACACGTACGCCACTGCCGTGGCCAGAGGTGCAAGAGCCGCGATCGCGAACGCGTGGGGAGTGTCGCGGCGGGCACGCCACCAGGCGATGGCGAACAGCGCGACGAAGACCAGCAGTCCGGCCTCCGTCCATACGCCGGCCCCGTGCTGTACCCACATCGGGGTGTCGTGGGCGAAGTCGGTGATGTCGCGGTAGAGCCCGCTGTCCTCGAAGTTCATGGTCACGGACGGTAGGCGGCAGGCCGATACCGTCACACCCAGCGATCGTCGCGTGCCGTACCTGTCGAAAGACAGGGGTGGGGCGGTGGTTTCCGGGATGATGATCCGGAAAAGTTGTGGTCCCGAGCGGCGGGTGGGACAGGCGAACGCGCCGATCTCTCGTAAGGTTTGCGCCGTGGGATCTCTGCGCAATCCGGTCGGGCCGCTTCCCTCCTCCATCTACTGGCGTCGGAGGGTCGTACTGGTGTCTGTGGTCGCCCTGTTGGCGCTGCTGACCACCTGGATCGTGACCATGGGCGGCGGAGGCGGCAAGGACGGCGACAACGACGCCAACGGCAAGAATCCCGCGCCCTCCATCACGCCCGGCCCGTCGAGTTCGGGCCCGGCCATCAGCCAAGCGCCCGGCGGACGCGACGAGTCGGGCGGCGGGGGTTCCGGCGGCTCGTCGTCCGGGTCCGGGGACGGTTCCGGCGACGGCTCGGGTGACGGCTCGGAGGGCGGTTCCGGCACGGGCTCCGGCGGTGGTTCCGGCTCCGGCGGGTCCGCCGGGTCGGGTGGCGGCGGTGGTTCCGGGGGCGGTACCACGGTGGGCGGCGTCGGCGTGGGCGACACGCTGCCGGCCGGTTCCACGTTGCCCAACTGCACCGCCGGCGTGGTCAAGTTCAGCCTGCGCAGCCGGCACAACACCTACGACCCCGAGCAGACGCCCACGTTCCTGCTGACCGCGCGGAACATCTCCGGCAACGACTGCAAGATCGATCTCGGGCCGGAGAACGCGGTGTTCACGATCACCCCTGCGAGCTCCGACGACGACTACTGGTCCTCCGAGGACTGCCCCAAGGCCGCCGCACACCAGCTGTACCGGGTGCCCGCGGGCAGCGGCATCACCTACACGGTGAAGTGGGACCGCAAGCCGAGCGCCCCCGAGTGCGCCACACCTCCGGCGGGCTCGGCCGGGACGGGCACGTACCTGGTGGAAGCGAAGGCGCCCGGCTTTGCGAAGGTGCGGACGTCGTTCGTGCTGTCGGCCGACTAGTGCCCCGGCAGGCAACGTTCGCCCGTCAAGGAGCGGCGTCCGGTGCGTGCTCTGGGGTACCCCCTGCTCGAAGAGCTTGGGGGAGTGCCGGCCGGAAGCCCTCGTACGGGATGTACTCGGGCTTTCGTCCGGTGCGGCGAGAGGGCGTGCCGGGCGTCGCGACGGGGCGAACGTTGCCTGCCGGGGCACTAGCACTCGGCGGCTCGGACACCTGAGGGCGGTACCCCTTGCCGGGTACCGCCCTCAGCCGTTCCAACCGTCCAGCCGGTGCAGCTCAACCGCTACTGGTACAGCTCAACCGCTACCGGTACAGCTCAAGCGCTAGACGTACCGCTCCAGGATCGACGACTCCGCCAGCCGCGACAGCCCCTCCCGGACGCTACGCGCCCGGGCCTCGCCGACGCCGTCCACCGTCTGGAGGTCGTCGACGCTCGCGGCGAGCAGCTTCTGGAGGCCGCCGAAGTGCTCGACCAGGCGGTCGATGATCGCGCCGGGGAGCCGGGGCACCTTGGCGAGCAGGCGGAAGCCGCGCGGCGACACCGCCGAGTCGATCGTCTCGGGTGAGCCGGTGTAGCCCAACGCGCGGGCCACCGTGGGCAGTTCGAGAAGCTCGGCGTGGGTGAGGGCGTCCAGCTCGGCCAGCGCCTCGTCGACCGTGCGGGAGCGCTTGGCGGTGGGCTCGGGGACGTAGTCCCGGACGACCAGCTCGCGCTCGGGCTCCACGCCGGCGATCAGCTCGTCGAGCTGGAGGGCCAGCAGCCGGCCGTCCGTGCCCAGCTCCACCACGTACTCGGCGATCTCCGTGGCGATGCGGCGGACCATCTCCAGGCGCTGGGCGACCGCCGAGACGTCCCGGACGGTCACCAGGTCCTCGATCTCCAGCGCCGACAGCGTGCCCGCGACCTCGTCGAGGCGGAGCTTGTAGCGCTCCAGGGTCGCCAGGGCCTGGTTGGCGCGGGACAGGATCGCCGCCGAGTCCTCCAGGACGCGGCGCTGGCCGTCCACGTACAGGGCGATCAGCCGCATCGACTGGGAGACCGAGACGACCGGGAAGCCGACCTGCTTGCTGACGCGGTCGGCGGTGCGGTGCCGGGTGCCCGTCTCCTCCGTGGGGATCGTCGGGTCCGGGACCAGCTGCACGCCCGCGCGCAGGATCTTCGACAGGTCCGAGGACAGCACGATGCCGCCGTCCAGCTTGCACAGCTCGCGCAGACGGGTCGCGGTGAACTCGACGTCCAGCACGAAACCGCCGCTGCACAGCGCCTCGACCGTCTTGTCGGAGCCCAGCACGATGAGACCGCCGGTGTTGCCGCGGAGCACCCGCTCCAGGCCGTCACGCAGGGCGGTCCCGGGCGCCACGGCGCTCAGGGAGGCGCGCATCAGGCCATCGGTACCGGCACTCCCGCCGGACTTTCCGGGAGCTGATGCCCGGTCGTTGGCTGCCACTGCACTCCTCCGGTCGCAGGTTCTGGGCGCCCCCGTGTCGCGCGCTCGGTTCGCACGGACGGGCGAGACCAGGGCAAAGTCTACCGGCGACCCTCCTCGTCCCGTGGGGCCTCTCTGCGACGGGACCGGGGGAGGACCCGCAGGGCGTCCCCTATGTCCGCGACTTCCAGGACCTTCATACCCGAGGGGATCTTGCCCGGGTCGCCCGGGACGAGGGCGTGTGTGAAGCCCAGACGGTGGGCTTCCGCCAGCCTGCGCTGCACGCCCGTGACCCGTCTCACCTCGCCCGCGAGACCGACTTCCCCGATCGCGACGAGGTTCTTGGGGAGAGGTGTGTCACTCGCCGCACTGGCGAGGGCGAGGGCGACGGCCAGGTCGGCGGCGGGCTCCGAGAGCTTCACACCGCCGACCGTCGCGGAGTAGATGTCCCTCTTGCCCAAGGCGCTGATCCGGCCGCGCTGTTCCAGCACCGCGAGCATCATCGACACCCGGGAGGTCTCCAGGCCCGAGGTGGTGCGGCGCGGGGAGGGGATCTGCGAGTCGACCGTGAGCGCCTGGACCTCGGCGACCAGCGGGCGGCGGCCCTCCAGGGTGACGGTCAGGCAGGTGCCCGGGACCGGTTCGGCCCGGCGGGTCAGGAAGAGCCCGCTCGGGTCGGCCAGCCCCGTGATGCCCTCGTCGTGCAGCTCGAAGCAGCCGACCTCGTCGGTGGTGCCGTAGCGGTTCTTGACGCCCCGGACGAGACGGAGCCGGGCGTGCCGGTCGCCCTCGAAGCTCAGGACGACGTCCACGAGGTGCTCCAGCAGGCGCGGGCCCGCGATGGCGCCGTCCTTGGTGACATGGCCCACGAGCAGCGTGGACATGCCGCGCTCCTTGGAGGCCCGGATCAGGGCCCCGGCGACCTCCCGCACCTGGGCCATGCCGCCGGGCGCGCCGTCGATCTCCGGTGAGGCCACCGTCTGCACCGAGTCCAGGATCAGCAGCGAGGGCTTCACCGCGTCCAAGTGGCCCAGCACCGCCGCCAGATCCGTCTCGGCCGCCAGGTACAGGTGGTCGTCGATGGCGTGGATGCGGTCGGCGCGCAGCCGGACCTGGCTCGCCGACTCCTCGCCCGTGACGTACAGCGTGCGGTGCTCGTCGCTCGCCGACTTGGCCGCCACGTCGAGCAGCAGCGTCGACTTGCCGACGCCCGGCTCGCCCGCGACCAGCACCACCGCGCCGGGGACGAGTCCGCCTCCGAGCACGCGGTCCAGCTCGGGCACGCCGGTGGAACGGGCGGTGGCCTGGCGGCCGTCCACCTGGCCGATGGGCAGGGCGGAGGTGGTGACCCGCCCCGGTGCCGTCGTACGGACCGCGGGTGCGCCGTACTCCTCGACCGTCCCCCAGGCCTGGCACTCGGGGCAGCGGCCGAGCCACTTCGCCGTCTGCCAGCCGCACTCCGTGCAGCGGTAGGACGGGCGGTCCTTGGTGGTCTTCGTACGGGCAGCCATGGACGAAACCGTAGCCGCCGCCACTGACAACGCGGGGACCGACCGCAGCGGCCATCCGCGCGCCAGGGCCCGCCACCCCGCGCCAGCGGCGGAACCACTGGTTCATGTCCCCCTTTGAGGGATCGTTTCACCCGTACGGATTAAATGTGCTCAAGCCGCCGGAAGGTGCCACTCCCGGCCGCCTACGGTCGCCGAATGATGAGCAGTACTCCGGAGATCTCGACCCGCACGGCCGGCCCGCACCGGGCGCACCGGGAAGCGCGTGACCGCGGGGCGGCGCGCACGCTGGCGCAGCGGCCGCCCGCGCGCTACGAGCCCTACCTGGACGGCCTGTTCACCTACTGCCTGTCCGTGCTGTGCGACCACGACGCCGCGACCGCCGCCCTCGGCGACGCCCTCGCGCTCGCCGAACGCCGCGGCAAGCACGTCCCCGACGCCCCCGCCGACCGCAGGGCGTGGCTGTACGCGCTGGCCCGCTGGGCGTGCCTGCGCAAGCTGGCCGAGGCCAAGCAGAAACGTCAGAGCAGCCACGCCGCGGGCCGCCCGCAGCGCGCCGACCGGCCGGCCGGCCCGGCCGTCTCCGAGGAGGTCCAGGAGCAGCGGCGGCGCGAACTCGCCCTGCTGGCCTGGCCGGAGGCCGCCGGCACCACCCCGGAGCAGCGCGAGGCGCTCGAACTGGCCGTGCGCCACCACCTCGCCCCCCAGGAGGTCGCCGCCGTCCTCGGCATGGACCCGGCCGCCGCCCGCGATCTGCTCGCCTCCGCCGCCTGCGAGGTGGAACGCACGCGTGCGGCCCTGGCCGTGGTGGAGACCGGGGCGTGTCCGAGCGTCGCGCACCTCGTCGGCGACGACCGGCCCGTGCTCGGCACGACCCTGCGCCGCGAACTCGTCCGGCACGTCGACGACTGCCCGCGCTGCCGCCGCACCGCCGAGCGCGCCATCCCCGGCCGCTGGCCCGGCACCAGCGTCACGCCCGCCGAACTGCCCGTCCTGCCGGCCTCGCGCGCGGCCGTGCACGTCGCCATGGCCCACCACTCACGCGCGCGTGGCGCCGGACCCCGCTTCGACCGGCGCGGCTTCCCGATGGCCCCCAAGGACCGCGCCGCACGAAGGGACCGCCTCCGCGCGCGTGCCATCACCACGACCGTCGTCGCCACCGTCGTGGCCGCCCCCGTGCTCGCCCTGTGGGCCGCCTACCGGGGCACCCCCGTCGGCGAGGGCCAGGACGGCCGCTCCGCTTCCGCACGCGAGGCGGACGACCCGTTCGGCCTGGACGGCGAGATGGCCGGCGGCGGCTACGAGAACACCGGCAACGCGAGCACCAGACCCGGCCCCCGCTTCGGCAAGAACGGCAAGGCCGACGTCTCCGTGGAGGTCATCGGCGTCGCCGGCGCCGGCCGCAAGAGCGCCCTGGACATCACGGCGGACAACAGCGGCGACACCACCCTCGTCACCCTGACCGCCACGGGTCCGTCCCCGGTCCGCTGGTCCGCGTCCACCGGAGCGGACTGGCTCTACCTGAGCCAGGCGTCGGGAACGCTCCGGCCCGGCGAGTCGTTGACGATCAAGGTGTACGTCGACCATCTGCGGGAGCCCTCCGGCCCCTGGCGCGCGCAGGTGGCGATCGCCCCGGTGGGCGCCGTCGTCCACATCGAGGGCTTCGGCACCGCGCCCAGACCGTCCGACCCCGGCCCGCGTCCGGACCCCCACCCCGGCGGCCCGAGCGACCCGCCTCCGACCCGGCCCGACCCGACGCCCACGACCTCCGCCCCACCGGACCCGACGCCGACCACCCCGCCCCCGTCACCCGACCCGGATCCCACACCCACGGACCCGGGGCCGACGGCCCCGACGGAGTCGACGCCCCCGCCCTCGGACGGCGGCGACCCGAACCCGCCCACGTCCTAGACGGTCCCAGCAGTTCTGCAGACGGTCTTGGCAGCCCTGGAATCCGTACTGGAAGCCGTGGACGTCGCGGACGTCAGTCGACCGGATCAGCAGGATGCGGCGCCAGCAACGGCAGCTGCGAGGCCAGCCGCTCCTCGCACAGCTCCACCAGCCGGTCGTAACCGGCCTTGCCCATCAGCTCGATCAGCTCCGGCCGGTAGGAGACGTACACCGGCTCCCCCGCGCCGTGCGCCGAGGTCGCCGAGGTGCACCACCAGTGCAGGTCGTGGCCGCCCGGCCCCCAGCCGCGGCGGTCGTACTCACCGATCGACACCTGGAGCACGCGCGTGTCGTCGGGCCGGTCGATCCACTCGTACGTCCGCCGCACCGGCAGCTGCCAGCACACGTCAGGCTTGGTCTCCAGCGGCTCGCGGCCCTCCTGCAGAGCGAGGATGTGCAGCGAGCAGCCCGCGCCGCCCGCGAAGCCGGGGCGGTTCTGGAAGATGCACGAGCCCTGGAAGGGGCGTGTCTGCCGGTCGCCGTCCTCGTCCTGAGAGATCCAGCCGTTCCGCGTGCCCTCGGCGTGGTGCTGCCAGATGTCCGGCGTGAGCCTCGCCACATGCTCGGCGACCCGCTTCTCGTCGTCCTCGTCGGAGAAGTGGGCACCCAGCGTGCAGCACCCGTCGTCCGCGCGGCCGGCCTGGATGCCCTGGCAGCCGCTGCCGAAGATGCAGTTCCACCGAGAGGTCAGCCATGTCAGATCGCAGCGGAAGACCTGCTCGTCGTCCGCCGGATCGGGAAACTCCACCCACGCACGCGCGAAGTCGAGGCCCTTCTCGTCGGGCCGCGGGACGCCCGGTGATTTGTCGCGCTTCGCCTTTTTCGTCTTTGGCACGGGTCCAGGGTACGGGCCTTGTACCCACACCGACGACGGCGGACGGCACGGCTGGCAGTAGCGTTCCGTACATGAGACTCGGTGTCCTCGACGTGGGATCGAACACGGTGCATCTGCTCGTGGTGGACGCGCATCCCGGCGCGTGCCCCCTGCCCGCGCACTCGCACAAGGCGGAACTGCGCCTCGCCCAGCTCCTCGACGACGACGGCGCGATCGGCCCCCAGGGCGTCGACCGGCTGGTCTCGGTCGTCCAGGAGTCGCTCCAGGCAGCCGAGGACAAGGGTGTCGAGGACCTCCTGACGTTCGCGACCTCCGCCGTGCGCGAGGCCCGCAACGCCGACGACGTCCTCGCGCGCGTGCGCACCGAGACCGGCGTCGAGCTCCAGGTCCTCACCGGCGAGGAGGAGGCCCGTCTCACCTTCCTCGCCGCCCGCCGCTGGTTCGGCTGGTCGGCCGGGAAACTGCTGGTCCTGGACATCGGCGGCGGCTCCCTCGAGATCGCCTACGGCATCGACGAGGAGCCCGACGCGGCCGCGTCCCTGCCGCTGGGCGCCGGCCGCCTCACCGCCGGCTGGCTGCCCGGCGACCCGCCCGCCCCGGACGACGTCCGGGCCCTGCGCCGCCACGTCCGGACCGAGATCGCCCGCACGGTCGGCGAGTTCAGCCGCTTCGGCCCGCCCGACCACGTCGTCGCCACGTCCAAGACCTTCAAGCAGCTCGCCCGCATCGCCGGAGCCGCCCGCTCCGCCGAGGGCCTCTACGTCCAGCGCGAACTCAAGCGGGAATCCCTGGAGGGCTGGGTCCCGAGGCTGGCCGGCATGACGGAGGCGGAACGAGCCGAGCTACCGGGCGTCTCGGAGGGCAGGGCGGGCCAGCTGCTGGCGGGGGCCCTGGTGGCCGAGGCCGCGATGGACCTCTTCGGCGTGGAGCGCCTGGAAATCTGCCCGTGGGCTCTGAGGGAGGGCGTGATCCTGCGTCGCCTGGATCACATGGAGTCCGTTTAGGGGGCCTTGCGCCATGCCCGCCCGTGGCAAACGCCACAACGGCGAACAGGCACCCCGCTCCACCCCGACCACACCCCGTAATCTGTCCTGCATGGCAGAGCCAGCCGTAAGGATCCCGGACGCGAAGGTCGCCCTCTCGACGGCCTCGGTCTACCCGGAGTCGACGGCCACGGCCTTCGAGATCGCCGCGCGCCTCGGCTACGACGGAGTCGAGGTCATGGTCTGGACCGACCCCGTGAGCCAGGACATCGAGGCCCTGCGCAGACTCAGCGACTACCACCAGATCCCGGTCCTGGCCGTGCATGCCCCCTGCCTGCTCATCACGCAGCGCGTCTGGTCCACGGACCCCTGGACCAAGCTCCAGCGGGCCCGCGCGGCGGCCGAGAAGCTCGACGCGAGCACCGTCGTCGTCCACCCGCCCTTCCGCTGGCAGCGCCAGTACGCCAGGGACTTCGTCGCGGGCATCTGGCGCATGGCGAACGAGACGGACGTACGGTTCGCCGTCGAGAACATGTACCCCTGGCGCTACCGCGACCGCGAGATGCTCGCGTACGCCCCCGACTGGGACGTGACCAAGGACGACTACCGCCACTTCACGATCGACCTCAGCCACACAGCGACGGCCCGCGCCGACGCGCTGGACATGGTCGACCGCATGGGCGGCCGCCTGGGCCACGTCCACCTCGCCGACGGCAGGGGCTCGGCCAAGGACGAGCACCTCGTGCCCGGCCGCGGCACCCAGCCCTGCGCCGAGGTGCTGGAGCGGCTCGCCCTGACCGGCTTCGACGGGCACGTCGTGATCGAGGTCAACACCCGCCGCGCCATGTCGAGCGCGGAGCGCGAGGCCGACCTGGCGGAGGCGCTGGCCTTCACGCGCCTGCACCTGGCCTCGGCGATGAGGGTGCCGAGGCGATGAGCGACCTGCCCCCGGGCGGCCCCCCGGCCGGCACCGGCACCACCGCCCGCCGCCGGGGCCGCCCCCCGCGCACGGAGTCGGCCGACACCCGGGACCGCATCCTGACCGCCGCCCGCGACGAGTTCTCCGAGCGCGGCTACGAGAAGACCTCCGTGCGCGGCATCGCCAAGGCGGCCGGGGTCGACTCGGCGCTCGTGCACCACTACTTCGGGACGAAGGAGCAGGTCTTCGAGGCGGCGATCACCCAGTCCTTCGGACCCGCCCTCCAGGCACCGAAGGCCGTCGAGGAGGGCCCGCTCGACGGCGTGGGGGAGCGCCTGACCCGCTTCTTCTTCGGCGTCTGGGAGAACCCGGCCACCCGCGCGCCCCTGCTCGCCGTCGTCCGCTCCGCCGTCACCAACGAAACGGCGGCCGCCGTCTTCCGCCGCATCGTCGCCACCCAGGCGCTGCGCCGCATCGCGGGGCGGCTGGACCTGCCGGACGCCGAACTGCGGGCCGAGCTCGCCGCCGCCCAGCTCGTGGGCACCGCGATGCTGCGGTACGTCATCAAGGTCGAGCCGCTGGCCTCGGCGGACACCGAGCAGATCATCGCGCGGCTGGCACCGGTCGTACAGAGACACCTGACCGAACCGTAAGCCTCACGGAGACGCCGGCCGAGACAGGTATCCCGTATTCCGGACACTCCGTCCCGCCCTCTGGATGACCGGCGTACGCTCGGTAGCAGTCAGAAATCTCCGAATCCTCTGACGCAGTCTCTGAAGGAGCGAGCGACGATGCCCGAGCTGAGGTCCCGCACAGTCACCCACGGCCGCAACATGGCGGGCGCCCGCGCCCTTATGCGCGCCTCCGGTGTACCGGGTGCGGACATCGGCCGCAAGCCGATCATCGCGGTCGCCAACAGCTTCACGGAGTTCGTGCCGGGCCACACCCACCTCCAGCCGGTCGGCCGGATCGTCAGCGAGGCGATCGTCGAGGCCGGCGGCATCCCGCGCGAGTTCAACACGATCGCCGTCGACGACGGCATCGCCATGGGCCACGGCGGCATGCTCTACAGCCTCCCCTCCCGCGACCTGATCGCGGACAGCGTGGAGTACATGGTCGAGGCCCACTGCGCCGACGCCCTGATCTGCATCTCCAACTGCGACAAGATCACGCCGGGCATGCTCAACGCGGCCCTGCGCCTGAACATCCCGACGGTCTTCGTCTCCGGCGGCCCGATGGAGTCCGGCCGGGCCACGCTGGTCGACGGCACGGTCCGCACGCTCGACCTGGTCGACGCGATCTCCGACGCCGTGAACGACAAGATCTCGGACGAGGACATCCTCCGCATCGAGGAGAACGCCTGTCCGACCTGCGGCTCGTGTTCCGGCATGTTCACCGCCAACTCGATGAACTGCCTCACCGAGGCCATCGGCCTCTCCCTCCCCGGCAACGGCTCGGTCCTGGCCACCCACACGGCCCGCAAGCAGCTGTACGTCGACGCGGCCAACACGGTCATGGACATCACCCGCCGCTACTATGAGCAGGACGACGAGACGGTCCTGCCGCGCAACATCGCGACCTTCGCGGCCTTCGAGAACGCGATGGCCCTCGACATCGCGATGGGCGGCTCGACCAACACGATCCTGCACCTGCTGGCCGCGGCCCAGGAGGCCGGCGTCCCCTTCGGCCTGGAGGAGATCGACGCGGTCTCCCGCCGGGTCCCCTGCCTGGCCAAGGTGGCGCCGAACGTCGCCAAGGACCGCACGTACTACATGGAGGACGTGCACCGCGCCGGCGGCATCCCCGCCCTCCTCGGCGAGCTGCACCGCGGGGGCCTGCTCAACGAGGACGTCCACGCGGTCCACAGCCCGTCCCTGGCCGACTGGATGAAGACCTGGGACGTGCGCGGCGGCTCCCCGTCGCGCGAGGCGATCGAGCTGTGGCACGCGGCCCCCGGCTGCGTCCGCTCCGCCGAGGCCTTCTCCCAGTCCGAGCGCTGGGAGGCCCTCGACGAGGACGCCGAGGGCGGCTGCATCCGCTCCGTCGAGCACGCGTACTCCAAGGACGGCGGCCTCGCGGTCCTCAAGGGCAACCTCGCGGTCGACGGCTGCGTGGTGAAGACGGCCGGCGTCGACGAGTCGATCTGGACCTTCGAGGGCCCGGCGGTCGTCTGCGAGTCGCAGGAGGAGGCCGTCGAGAAGATCCTGCTGAAGCAGATCAAGGAGGGCGACGTCGTCGTCATCCGCTACGAGGGCCCCAAGGGCGGCCCCGGCATGCAGGAGATGCTCTACCCGACCTCGTACCTGAAGGGCCGCGGCCTCGGCAAGTCCTGCGCCCTGATCACCGACGGCCGCTTCTCCGGCGGCACGTCCGGCCTCTCCATCGGGCACGCCTCGCCCGAGGCGGCCGGCGGCGGCACCATCGCCCTCGTCGAGGACGGCGACCGCATCCGCATCGACATCCCGAACCGCTCCATCGAGCTCCTCGTCGACGACGCCGAGCTGGCCCGCCGCGAGCAGGCGCTGAACGGCGTGTACGCACCGAAGAACCGCGACCGCAAGGTCTCGGCGGCGCTGCGGGCCTACGCGGCGATGGCGACCAGCGCGGACAAGGGCGCCGTGCGCGACGTGACGATGCTGGGCTGAGCCCTTCGGTCAGGGCCGCCTCCTGCCGGGGGCGGCCCTTTTCCGTGCCTACCAGGCCGACGGATCGCGCCCGTTCACGGCGAAGACGGTGCCGTGGGGGGCGGTGGCGTAGACGCGGTCCTCCACGATCACGGGCCGGGGCAGGGCGGCCGGGACCCGGTCCGCGTCGGAGCCGAGCCGGGAGGGCGTCTGCCCCACGAGTCGTCCGTGGCGGGCGTCGACGGCGAGAAGACGGCCGTCCGGCGTGGTGACGTACACGTACCGGCCGTCGGCGACCGGAGTGGAGACGCGGACGACGCCGGTTTCCAGGCTCCAGAGCTGTTTCCGCGCCTTCAAGTCGACGGTCACCAGCGATCCGCCGGTCCCCATGAGGTGCACGAGGTTCCCGCGCACGGCGCCATGGGCCTGCTGGAGAGGGACTTTCAGGGGCACGCGCCGGCTCGTTCCGGAGTCCGGGTTGTAGCGGACCACGGCCTTCGCATCCCCGTAGACCTCGTCGAGGGACATGAAGACGACGGACCCGCCCACCGTGCCGAGGGGCTTCAGCGCCCCTTCCAGCCGTGCGTCCCACCGCACCTCACCCGTGTCGGGATCCACCGCGGTGACCCGCGTGCCCGCCCCGTCGTCCAAGGTGCTCGTCGCATAGGCCAGCGGGTCACCGGTGAAGGCGGCGAAGTACGGCGCCTTGTGACCCGGTATCCGATGGCTCCACCGCGTGTCACCGGAGGCGCTGTCCACGCCGGTGACCGTCCCGTCGGCGCCGGTGAGCAGGAGCATGCCCCCGGTGGACTCCAGGCCGACGTACGCGGGCATGTTCCGCTGCCAACGTGCCTTGCCCGAGGCGGGATCGAGCGCCTCCAGGCGTCCGACCTGGCCTGATGAGGGCTGCACGAGCCCACCCGACAGGACCGGCGGTCCGCTCACGGGTGCCTCGGCGACGGCGTGCCGCCACAGCAGGTGGCCGTCGGCCGGATCGAGGGCGAAGACCACCCCGGGCTGGGAACAGAGCAACCGGCCTGCCCCGTAGGAGCATTGGGGCGCGTTCTTCTTGGACGCCAGGGTCGCCTCCCACGCACTCCAGGCGGCAGACGTGGTCCGCGGGGCGGTGTTCTGCGGAGCCCCGCCGTCACCGCCGGGCGACCGGGCCAGGACCAGGGCGCCGATCACGGCCAGGCCGAGCGCCCCGGCTCCGAGGACCGTCCGCTTGCCGAGGCGTCTTCCGGACCGGCGACGAGGCTCCTCGGCGCGGGACGGCGGCCTCGGCGTCTCTCCGGTCCGCTGCGCCGGTATGAACACCTGCGTGTCGTACGAGGCGGCGACCGACCGCAGCTCCCGCATCAACTCGTCCGGTGTCGGCCGGTCCTCCGGCTCCTTGGCCAGACACCGCACCACGAGCGGTGCGAGCTCCTCCGGTACGCCGGCCAGGTCGGGCTCATCGTGCACCACCTGGTAGGCGACGACGTACGGGCTGTCGGAGTCGAACGGCCCACGCCCCGTGGCCGCGTGCACCATCACCGACCCGAGCGCGAAGATGTCGGCGGCGGGACCGACCTCCCGTGGCCGCCGGAACTGCTCGGGCGCCATGAAGGGCGGCGTACCGATCAACTTCCCCGTCTCGGTCCGCAGTTCACTGTCCTTTGGCCGGGAAATGCCGAAGTCGATGACCTTCGGTCCGTCCTCTGCGAGCAGGACGTTGCTCGGCTTCAGGTCCCGGTGCACGACCCCGACACGGTGGATGTCGCGCAGCGCCTCCGCGAGCCCGGCCATCAGCCGACGCAACTGGGCCGGGGCCATGGGGCCGTTCCGCTTCACCTGCTGGGCCAGTGTCGGACCCGGGATGAACAGCGTGGCCATCCACGGCCGGTCGGCCTCCGGGTCGGCATCGACGACAGGCGCGGTGAAGGCGCCGCTGACCCGCCGAGCCGCGCCCACCTCCTGCCGGAACCGCCCCCTGAACTCGGGATCCCTGGCGAACTCGGCGTGCACGACCTTCACCGCGAGCTTCATGCCGGACGTGCTCCGGGCCAGATGCACGACACCCATGCCACCCGAGCCGAGGCACGACTCCAGACGGTAGTGACCGGCGTATTCGGGAAGTTCCGCTTCCGCGCCCGCTCCGGTGTTTCGCTGTGGCGCCATGGAACCACCCCCGTGCTGTTCGTCCGCGCGCGCGACGCACGGAGCCTAGTCGATGACTCGTACGGGACAGAGGCGGCTTGCTAGCCTCCATGCGCGAGTCGCGTACATGTGTTTCATGGCGTGATTCAGGGGAATCAACGGGAGCCCATGTCAGTCATGGGGATCAACGGGGGAGGGTTTACATGTCTGTTGACCGTGTGGAAGAGGTCGACGGCGGGGACGGCGGCGAGACCGTCGCCACGATGGGGGCATCGGCCCTGCGCTATTACTCGGTCGCACCGGGCGTCCGGCTGAACGTCCGCAGCGGCCCCGGCACCGGCTACACCGTCGTCCGCGTCCTGCCCGAGGGGGCCAGGGTGGCGATCTTCTGCCAGACACCGGGGACGACGGTGAGCGGCCCGTA
>NZ_DF968428.1:0-27684 GCF_001270025.1 Streptomyces azureus
CTCGGTGCTTTCCAGGTTTCCGCTTCCGCGTTTCCCTTTCCGGCGGTTCCGACTTTATCAGAGGTTTCGGGCCGGATTACCCGGCCGCTCATTTCCGATTCATCGGGAGGGGCTTCAATGAAATCAGCGTTTCATGAAGCAGACAGATGCTCACTGTCACCGATCTGGGGCTGAACCCCTTGTCCAGGCAACTGTTCGAATCTACCTCCCCGCATGCGCCGTGTCAACGGCTCCTGCGGGGCGAAGAGGAGACTAGCAGCTGAACGGACGTGGTCGCACATCCGGCGGCCGCAGGGCCGTTCAGGCAGCGGTCGGGACGGTGGCGCTTCGTTCCGCCGCCTCCACATCGCCGGTCTCGCCGACGCGGGCGGCGCGGCCGCCCAGGACATAGACATAGGCGAGGAAGGCCAGTTCGGCGACGACTCCGATGGTGATGCGGGCCCAGGTGGGGAGGCCGGACGGGGTGACGAAGCCTTCGATGGCGCCGGAGACGAAGAGGACCACCGCCAGGCCGATGGCCATGCCGATGGCGGCACGTCCCTCTTCCGCGAGAGCTGTGCGTCGTGTGCGGGGGCCCGGGTCGATGAGGGTCCAGCCGAGGCGCAGGCCGGTGCCGGCGGCCACGAAGACGGCGGTCAGTTCGAGCAGGCCGTGCGGGAGGACCAGGCCGAGGAACGTGTCGAGGCGGCCGGCCGAGGACATCAGGCCGACGCCGATGCCCAGGTTGAGCATGTTCTGGAAGAGAATCCAGATGACTGGGAGCCCGAGGAAGACGCCGAGGATCAGGCACAGGGCTGCGGCCCAGGCGTTGTTCGTCCAGACCTGGGCGGCGAAGCTGGCGGCCGGGTGGCTGGAGTAGTACGTCTCGTACTGGCCGCCGGGGCGGGTGAGCTCGCGTAGTTCGCTGGGGGTCGCGATGGAGGCCTGCACTTCGGGGTGAGTGCCGATCCACCATCCCATGAGCGCCGCGACCGCCGTGGACAGCAGTGCGGTGGGTACCCACCAGTGGCGTGACTTGTAGACGGCCGCGGGGAAGCCGTGGACGAGGAAGCGGGTGACGTCGCGCCAGGAGGCGCGTCGGGTGCCTGTCACGGCACTACGCGCACGTGCCACGAGTTGGCTGAGCCGGCCGGTCAGCTGGGGGTCGGGGGCGCTGGTCTGGATCAGGGAGAGGTGCGTGGCGGCGCGTTGGTAGAGGGTGACGAGTTCGTCGGCTTCGGCACCGCTGAGGCGGCGCTGGCGACGGAGCAGAGCTTCGAGGCGGTCCCACTCCGCTCGGTGGGCGGAGACGAAGACGTCGAGGTCCATCGGTGTGCCTGCTCCTCGGCTGTTCGTCGGCGGCTCGTCGTGGATCAGCTTGTCGTACTGCGGCGCGATGCGCCCTCAGCTTGGCAGACTGGCCCTGTCGGGGGCAGGGCAGGGGAAGGACGGCGGGCGTGAGTGAGCTGGTGACGGGCGAGGCTGTGGCGCTGGAGCTGCGCCCCGCGAGGTTGCCCAGCAGGGCGCTGGCCGTGTTGCTGGATCTTGTGGTGGCCGTGGCCGTCTACGTGGCGGTGACCATCGCGATCGTGGTTTCCACGGCCTCGCTGGACGAGGCGGCGCAGACGGCGCTGTCGATCGCGACGTTCGTTCTCGTGCTGGTGGGCGGGCCGATCGCGGTGGAGACGCTGAGTCATGGGCGCTCGCTCGGGAAGGTGGCGTGCGGTCTGCGTGTGGTGCGGGACGACGGGGGGCCGATCCGGTTCCGGCATGCGCTGGTGAGGGGCTTGATCGGGGTGATCGAGATCCTCATGACCTTCGGAGTCGTCGCGTGTATCGCCTCGTTCGTGTCGGCGCGTGGGCGGCGGCTGGGGGATGTGTTCGCGGGGACTCTCGTCGTAAGGGAACGGATTCCGGTCGCGCGGACCGGCTTCGTGCCGCCTCCTCCGCCCTGGCTGGCAGGGCGGTTCTCGGGGCTCGATCTGTCTGCGGTGCCCGACGGGCTGTGGCTCGCCGTCCGTCAGTACCTGACGCGTATGCAGCAGCTGGACCCGCAGGTGGGCTGGTCCATGGCGGAGCGGCTGGCGTCGGATCTGGCCGACCGTACGGGGGTTCCGGTGCCGCAGGGTGTTCCGCCGGCGGCGTATCTGGCGGCGGTCGTGCATGAACGGCAGTCGCGAGAGGCTCGGCGGGCTTTCGGGAGCGGGTCGGCCTCGTCGACCCCGTCGGCGGCCGAGGCCGCTCCGGCTGCCAACGCGGCTTCGGTTACTGAGACCCCTTCGGCTGCGGGCGCGGGGTCCGCTGCGTACGGGCCGCCGGTCGTGCCGCCCGGCGCGGCTGTCGAGTCGTCCGACGGGGCTCGGCCCGAGCAGTCGCACGAGGTGCCGGCGGGCGATCGTCCGGGGACCGGGTTCGTGCCGCCGGCGTAGGGGAGGGCGGGGCTGCCCGTTCACCGGGGGTCGCCCTCAGGGGAACACCGACGGCGGTGATTCGAGGTCTTCCAGCTCGATGCCCGGGGCCGCGAGCACCACGTCACCGGCGATGTGCACGGAGTGCTGTTCGCCCGTGTCCAGGGCTGTGACCTGGTATTCGTCCACGGTCAGAGGGCCGTTGTCAGTGGCGTGTGCTTCTCTTTTCAGCAAGGTCCACGACTGGTCCACGGTGCGCGGGGCGAGGACCGGATCCGTGAAGGCGACGAGGCGTACGCGGGTGCCGGCTGAGGAGGGGGTGAGGCGCAGGAGACGAGTGGTGGCGACGAGGAACGCCGGGGAGGTGCCGGTGAAGGCGTGGGCGCGCACATTGCCTTCGGTGGCGTCGGCTCCGGTCGGGTCGGTGCGGACCCACGTGACGCCGTCGAGGGCGGCACCGCGGACCTGCCAGGCGGCGGCGTGGAGTTCGAGGCGGATGGGGCGGCCGATTTCGTCGAGGGTGAGGTCGACGGAGCCGTGGTGATCGCCCGAGGGGGTGGTCAGCTGGGAGACGTAGCGCCAGCCGGAGGGGCCGATGGCGCAGTGGAAGTGCTCTTCTGCGAGGGAGGTGTGATCGTGCGGATCGTGGAGCGAATAACGGCCGCGGGGCATGGGGGTCCTGGGTCTTGACGGGCTGGGCCGGGTCGCTGGTCCGTCAAAACGGGGCAGGCCCCCGGCACGGGGGTGCGGGGGCCTGCCTCGTAGGACCTGACCGGCAGCGCTGTGCTGCTCGGCTCAGTAGCGGTAGTGGTCCGGCTTGTACGGGCCTTCGACCTGTACGCCGATGTACTCGGCCTGCTCGGGGCGGAGCGTGGTCAGCTTCACACCGAGCGCGTCCAGGTGGAGACGGGCGACCTTCTCGTCGAGGTGCTTGGGCAGCACGTAGACGCCGGTCGGGTACTCGTCGGGCTTGGTGAACAGCTCGATCTGGGCCAGCGTCTGGTCCGCGAAGGAGTTGGACATCACGAACGACGGGTGACCGGTGGCGTTGCCCAGGTTCAGCAGACGGCCCTCGGACAGGACGATGACCACCTTGCCGTCGGGGAAGGTCCACGTGTGGACCTGCGGCTTCACCTCGTCCTTGACGATACCGGGGATCTTCGCGAGGCCGGCCATGTCGATCTCGTTGTCGAAATGGCCGATGTTGCCCACGATCGCCTGGTGCTTCATCCTGGCCATGTCACCGGCCATGATGATGTCCTTGTTGCCGGTCGTGGTGATGAAGATGTCGGCCGTCTCGACGACCTCGTCCAGCGTCGTGACCTGGTAGCCGTCCATCGCCGCCTGAAGGGCGCAGATCGGGTCGATCTCGGTGACGATCACGCGGGCGCCCTGCCCGCGCAGAGACTCCGCACAGCCCTTGCCCACGTCGCCGTACCCGCAGACGACCGCGGTCTTGCCGCCGATCAGGACATCGGTGGCACGGTTGATGCCGTCGACCAGCGAGTGGCGGCAACCGTACTTGTTGTCGAACTTCGACTTCGTGACGGCATCGTTGACGTTGATCGCCGGGAACAGCAGGACGCCGTCGCGCTGCATCTCGTACAGGCGGTGGACACCGGTGGTGGTCTCCTCGGTCACGCCACGGATCTCCGAGGCGAGCTGGGTCCACTTCTGGGAGCCGTCGGTGATGGTGCGGTTCAGGAGTTCGAGGATGACACGGTGCTCGTCGTTCTCGGCGGTGTCGACGGCAGGGACCTTGCCGGCCTTCTCGTACTCGACACCCTTGTGCACGAGGAGGGTGGCGTCACCGCCGTCGTCCAGGATCATGTTCGGACCGCCCGTGGGGCTGTCCGGCCAGGTCAGCGCCTGCTCCGTGCACCACCAGTACTCCTCCAGAGTCTCGCCCTTCCAGGCGAAGACCGGGACGCCCTGCGGGTTGTCGGGCGTGCCGTTCGGGCCGACGGCGATGGCTGCCGCGGCGTGGTCCTGGGTGGAGAAGATGTTGCAGGAGGCCCAGCGGACCTGTGCGCCGAGGGCGACCAGGGTTTCGATGAGCACGGCGGTCTGCACGGTCATGTGCAGGGAGCCGGTGACGCGAGCGCCGGCCAGGGGCTGCGCCTCGGCGTACTCCTTGCGGATCGCCATCAGGCCCGGCATCTCGTGCTCGGCGAGGGTGATCTCCTTACGGCCGAACTCGGCCAGGGAGAGGTCGGCGACCTTGAAGTCCTGTCGGTTTTCGACAGTCGTCATTGAGAGCTGCTCCTCGGGATTGGGTCGAGGTGTGTACGGCTGGTCTGCGCGGCGGCGGACACAGGGGTGCCCGAAAGAGGACACAGGCATGCCCGCGTGTGCGCAGCGCAGTCCGTCGGAGGCCCTCTCTCCCTCGGCCGGTCCGCGGTGGGACCGCCCGACCGCCATCAGCAGCGACGTCTGGCTCCGTCCCAAGCTACACCGGGGGCGCCTGCGATCCCCAGTCCGCAGGGAAACACATCGAGCCGATCCCGTGACGGGCGGGGGTGGGACTGTCGGTGAGGTGCGGGGGCGGTGGAAGGCTGCGGGGCCCGCCGAGTGGTTCGGCGGGCCCCGTGACCGGAGGAGTCGTACGGATGGGTCAGTGGTCGGCGGGGTGCGGGGTGGGGCCGCCGGGGCTTGCCTCGGGGTCGGAGCCCTTGGCGGCTTCGGCCTCGCTGTAGATGTCCGGCTCGAGGTAGATCACGCGGGCGATCGGGACGGCCTCGCG
This sequence comes from Streptomyces azureus, assembly GCF_001270025.1. Classification (NCBI taxonomy): domain Bacteria; kingdom Bacillati; phylum Actinomycetota; class Actinomycetes; order Kitasatosporales; family Streptomycetaceae; genus Streptomyces; species Streptomyces azureus. The sequence goes on from NZ_DF968428.1 coordinate 5,131, forward strand.
GATGCGGGACTCGGCGGCGTTGATGGCGGCGGCGATCTCGGTGGCCGTCTCCTCGTGGCGGACGGCGATCTTGGCGGCGACGAGGAGTTCCTCGGGGCCGAGGTGGAGCGTGCGCATGTGGATGATGCGGGTGACCGTGTCGCCGTCGACGACGGCGGCCTCGATCTTCTGGGTCTCCTCGACGCCGGCGGACTCGCCGAGCAGCAGCGACTTGGTCTCGGCGGCGAGGACCAGGGCGATCAGGATGAGCAGGATGCCGATGCAGAGGGTGCCGATGCCGTCCCAGACGCTGTCGCCGGTGAGCAGGGCGAGGCCGACGCCGCCGAGGGCGAGGATCAGGCCGACGAGGGCGCCGAGGTCCTCCAGGAGGACGACCGGGAGCTCGGGGGCCTTGGCGTGGCGGACGAACTCCTTCCAGGAGCGCTTGCCCCGCAGGACGTTTGACTCCTTGATGGCCGTGCGGAAGGAGAAGGTCTCGGCGATGATCGCGAAGACCAGGACGCCGACGGGCCAGTACCAGTGCGTCAGCTCATGCGGGTGCTTGATCTTCTCGTAGCCCTCGTAGAGGGCGAACATGCCGCCGACCGAGAAGAGGACGATGGAGACGAGGAAGGCGTAGATGTAGCGCTCGCGGCCGTAGCCGAAGGGGTGTTGCGGGGTGGCCTCGCGCTTGGCCTTCTTGCCGCCGACCAGGAGCAGTGCCTGGTTGCCGGAGTCGGCGAGCGAGTGGACGGACTCGGCGAGCATCGACGACGAGTTACTGAAGATGAACGCCACGAACTTCGCTACCGCGATCGCGAGGTTGGCGACCAGTGCCGCCACGATCGCCTTGGTGCCGCCTGACGCGCTCATATGTTCGCGTTGTCCCTTCGTACGCCGTTCCAGGGCCGGGATGCCGCCTTGGTGCGGCACCCGTGGCTTTGCCCGTGCTTGACGGTGGGCCATTGTTGCAGCCCGCTCGGGCCGCGGTGCTTCAGGTCACCACCCGGGGGTCGTCGAAACGGTCAGGCGACGACGGTGGCCCGGAAAAGCGTTCCCGTTCCGGACACTTCGGCCTTTTCGCCGGCCGGGACGAAGACGGACCGGCCGGCCGTCAGGTCGTGCTCGCCCGCGCGGACGGTGCCTGCCGTGCAGAGCAGGATCTGCGGGGTCGGGCGGGTGAGGTCGTGGGTGGCGCCGGCCTCGGGGAGGACGAAGCGGGAGAGGCGGAACTCGTCGATCGGGGTCTCGTAGAGCTCCTCGCCGTCCGGGGAGGCCTCGGGGCGCAGGACGCCGGGGTCACTGGGCCGGAAGCGGACGATGCGCAGGAGCTCGGGGACGTCGACGTGCTTGGGGGTCAGGCCGCAGCGCAGGACGTTGTCGGAGTTGGCCATGATCTCGACGCCGAGGCCGTTCAGGTAGGCGTGCGGGACGCCGGCGCCGAGGTAGAGGGCCTCGCCGGGCTGGAGCCGGACGTGGTTCAGCAGCATGGCGGCGATGACGCCGGGGTCGCCCGGGTAGTGGTGGGCGATGTCGGCGTAGGGGGCGTAGGCGCCGCCGAGGCGGGTGCAGGCGGCAGCCGCCTCCTCCACCGTGCGGGACATCTCCTCGCGGTCGGCGGTGAGGATCGCCGTGAGGACCTCGCGCAGGGCGGCGTCCTCGGGGTGGGCGTGCAGCAGGTCGACGTACGGCTTGAGGGAGTCGACGCCCAGGTCGTCGAGCAGGCCGGCGGCCGCGAGCGGGTCGCGGAAGCCGCACAGGCCGTCGAACTCGGTGAGGGCGCAGATCAGTTCGGGCTTGTGGTTGGCGTCCTTGTAGTTGCGGTGCGGGGCGTCCACCGGGATGCCGCGGCGCTCCTCGCCCGCGTAGCCCTCCTTGGCCTGCTCCAGGTCGGGGTGGACCTGGAGCGAGAGCGGGGCGCCGGCGGCGAGGATCTTGAGGAGGAAGGGCAGGCGGGGGCCGAACTTGGCGACTGCGGCCGGTCCGAGTGCCTTTTCCGGGTCGGCGTCGATGACCTCGACGAGCGTGCCCCGGTCGGTGCGTGAGGGCGCGCCCGGGTGGGCGCCCATCCACATCTCCGCCTGCGGCTCGCCGGTCGGGTCGGTGCCGAGCAGATGCGGGATGGCGGTGGGGGAACCCCAGGCGTAGGGGCGGATGGTGTTGTCGAGGCGGTCCATGGGGGTCTCTCTTGCGTGTTCGGGCGGCTGGCGCGTCAGGGTGTCCCGAACATGATCAGGCCCTCGAAGCGAGCGCCAGGTAAACCGCGGCGAAATCCGTGGTGGCGATCAGTTCCGCGAGGGTCTCCAGCTCGCCGCCCTCCTCCGGTTCCAGTTCGCTGATCGGCGTGTCGTGGCTGAGGGCCAGGTCGCGGGCGCCGGGGGCGGCGGTGAGGCCGCCGATGGGGCGGTCGCGGAGGAGCACCACGCGGGCGTGCAGGGCGGGTGGTTCCTCGACGCGGTCGCGGAAGAAGTCGTCGGGGTCGGCGCTGGCGGCCAGTGGGCCGGCGAGCAGGGCACTGTGTGCGGCGAGGGCCTCGGGGAGTTCGGCGACGACCGCCGGGGTGCCGGACAGCTCGGCGAGCGCGGCGGCGAAACGGCGGCCCGCCGGGCCGGCCGAGGTGCCCTCGGTCCAGACGATCGGGAGCGCGTCGGCGAGTTCGGCGGCGAGGGTCTTGGCCGGGTTGCTGTAGGTGGCGATGGCGGGGCCGCAGCGTTCGGCGACGGCGTCGAGGCGGTCGGCGACCTTGCCGAGGGCGTCCGGCGGGGCGGCGAGCACTCCCGTACGGTCCAGCAGCGCGAGCAGTGGGGTGAGCAGCGCCCACAGGACGCCGGGGGCGGAGGCGGCGAGGGGCTCGTCCTGGTCGTACGGGGCGGTCGCCATGGGGACGAACAGGCCGTGCGAGCCGTTCACCGCGTCGGCGAGCGGGGAGCGGCTGGGGGCCACGGCGACGACATTGCAGCCGCGGCGGTAGGCCTGTTCGGCGAGGAGGGACAGGCCGGGTTCGCTGCCGTCCGGGGTGGTGATCAGGAGGAGGTCGACGGAGCCGACCCATCCGGGCAGTTCCCAGCGCAGGGCACCCGCGGCGGGGGCGACGCCGGTGGGGGGCAGCCGCGTGACCGGGCTGCCGGCGCCGGCGAGGGTGCCGATGAGGTCGGCGGCGTGGGTGGCGGCGGCGCCCGGGCCGGCGATGAGGACGGCGCGGGGGCGGCCATCCGGCTTGAGGTCGTTGATGCCGGCCTCGGCGGAGTGGCGGGCGGCCGTGCGGACGCGGGCGCCGGCTTCTGCGGCGCCGCGGAGCAGCCCGCGGTGGTCGGCCTCGGAGAGGCCCTCCGGGGAGTCGAGCAGCGATTCGTCGAGCATGGGCGGCAGCCTCCGATGGCCGGGGTCCGTTCCGGGCCCCGCTTTTTGGGGTGTCCTACGTCGGTGCCCGTTGTGCCGGGGGCTATGTGCACCGGGGGTTCACACGGGTGTGTCTGCCCGGGCGGGGCCTACGCGGGGCGACGGGCCTCGTCGACCAGGAGGACGGGGATGCCGTCGCGGACGGGGTAGGCCAGGCCGCAGTTCTGGTCGGTGCAGAGCAGTTCGGTGTCCTGCTCCTTGAGGGGAGCGTGGCAGGCCGGGCAGGCGAGGATTTCGAGAAGGCCGGCTTCGAGTGCCATGCGGGGTCCCTTCGGGGGTCGGGCGGGGTGCGGGTCGGTCCTTGGAGCGGTGCGGATGTGCCTGGTCAGGGTACCGCCGGTGGGGCTGGGGCGGGGGTGGTTGGCAGGTGCTGCTGAGAGGGCGGGGTGGGTGAAGGGGCTTCGCCCCTTTGACCTCACACACCCCGCCAGGGGGCTCCGCCCCACTGGACCCGGTCCGTGCCTCAGCCCCTGATGATCGCCAGTGCCTCGTCCCTCACCCTGGCCATCGTCTCCGCGTCCCTCGCCTCCGCGTTCAGGCGGATCAGCGGCTCCGTGTTGGAGGGGCGTACGTTGAACCACCAGTCGGTGGCGGAGACGGTCAGGCCGTCCAGCTCGTCGAGGGTGATGCCCTCGCGGTTCTCGTACGCGGAGCGGATCGCGGCGAGGCGGGCCGCCTGGTCGGTGACGGTGGAGTTGATCTCGCCGGAGCCGGAGTAGCGGTCGTACTGGGCGACGAGGGCGGAGAGAGTGCCCGGCTGGCCGCCGAGGGCCGCCAGGACGTGGAGGGCGGCCAGCATGCCGGTGTCGGCGTTCCAGAAGTCGCGGAAGTAGTAGTGCGCGGAGTGTTCGCCGCCGAAGATCGCGCCCGAGCGCGCCATTTCCGCCTTGATGAAGGAGTGGCCCACGCGGGTGCGGACCGGGGTGCCGCCGTTCTCCGCGACGACCTCGGGGACCGACCAGGACGTGATCAAGTTGTGGATGATCGTGCCCTTGCCGCCGTGCCTGGCCAGTTCGCGGGAGGCCACCAGGGCGGTGATCGCCGACGGGGAGACCGGCTCACCGCGCTCGTCGACGACGAAGCAGCGGTCGGCGTCGCCGTCGAAGGCGAGACCCAGGTCGGCGCCCTCCTCCCGGACCCGCTTCTGGAGGTCGACGAGGTTGGCCGGGTCGAGGGGGTTGGCCTCGTGGTTGGGGAAGGTGCCGTCGAGTTCGAAGTACATCGGGACCAGCGTCAGGGGCAGCCCGGTGAAGACCTCGGGGACCGTGTGGCCGCCCATGCCGTTGCCCGCGTCGACGACGACCTTCAGGGGGCGGATGGAGGTCAGGTCGACCAGGGAGCGCAGGTGCGCCGCGTAGTCCGACAACGTGTCGCGGCTGGCGATGGTCCCGGGCGTGGCGACCGGCTCGGGGGCACCCGACTCGCTCCAGCGCTCGACCAGTTCGCGGATCTCGGCGAGACCGGTGTCCTGGCCGACCGGGGCGGCACCCATGCGGCACATCTTGATGCCGTTGTACTGCGCCGGGTTGTGCGAGGCGGTGAACATGGCGCCCGGCAGATTCAGCGCGCCCGACGCGTAGTAGAGCTGGTCCGTGGAGCACAGGCCGATCTCGGTCACGTCGGCGCCCAGCGCCGCGGCCCCGCGCGCGAAGGCCCGCGACAGGCCGGGTGAGGAGGGCCGCATGTCGTGTCCGGTCGCGATGGCGCTCGCGCCGGTGACCTGCACGAAGGCCGCTCCGAAGAGCTCGGCCAGGGACTCGTCCCACTGGTCGGGGACGACCCCGCGTACGTCGTACGCCTTCACGACCTGCGACAGATCAGCAGCCACGGCCAACCTTCCTGAAAAGTACTGTCGGTCCGCACAAACTACCCCCGGCCACTGACAGCGCGCTGGGCGGACACCAAGAGGGCTCCCAGCCGTAACCTCAGGTCAGGGCAGCATCCAGCCCAGGACGGGCGTGCTCTGGCCGACCGCGATCAGGCACATCACCAGCAGCAGGCCCAGGCTCCACGGCAGCACCTTGCGCAGCAAATCTCCCTCGCGGCCCGCGAGTCCGACGGCCGCGCAGGCGATGGTGAGGTTCTGCGGGGAGATCATCTTGCCGAGGACGCCGCCGGAGCTGTTGGCGGCGGCCAGCAGGTCGGGCGACAGTCCCGACTCACGGGCGGCGGTCACCTGGAGGGCGCCGAAGAGGGCGTTGGCGGAGGTGTCCGATCCCGTCACGGCGACGCCGAACCAGCCGAGGACGGGTGAGAGGAAGGCGAGCCCGGCTCCGGCCGCCGCCACGAAGTGGCCGATGGTCGCCGCCTGCCCGGAGAGGTTCATGACGTACGCGAGCGCCAGTACGGACGTCACCGTCAGGATCGCGAAGCGCAGTTCGTGGACGGTCGCGAGCCACTCCTTCACCGCCACGCGCGCGTGCACGCCGATGACGACGGCCGTGCAGATACCGGCGAGCAGCACGAGCGTGCCGCCGGTCGACACGATCGGCCAGGTGAAGACGTTGCCGCCGACCGGTTCGCCGTCGGAGCCGAGCACGTTCAGCAAGGGCCAGTCGTAGGTCTGGGTGGCCTTGTCCAACCGGCCCTTGACGGCCGGGATCTGGGCGACGGAGAAGATCACAACGATCAGCGCGTAGGGGGCGTAGGCGCGCAGAACCTCGCGGGGCGGGTCCTCCTCGTCCAGTTCCTCGCTGCGTGCGCCGGTCAGCACGGAGGCGCGTACGGACGCGGCGGCGGGCACGCGCGCGTGCGGCACGGCGGCCAGGGCGCCCGCGCCCGCCAGGGCGGCGCCGATGTCGGCGAGTTGGGCGGAGACGTAGTTGGAAGCTGCGAACTGGGCGACGGCGAAGGCGACTCCACAGGCGAGGGCCGGTACCCAGGTCTCGCGCAACCCGCGCCGACCGTCCACCAGCCAGACCAGCACGAGGGGCACCACGAGGGCCAGCAGCGGCGTCTGACGGCCCACCACGGAGGCCACGGAGTCCAGCGGGAGTCCGGTGACCTGGGCGAGCGTGACGACCGGGGTGCCCATCGCGCCGAAGGCAACGGGCGCGGTGTTGGCGACCAGGGCGACCACGGCGGCGCGCACCGGTTCGAAGCCGAGGGCGACCAGCATGACCGCGCTGATCGCGACGGGCGCCCCGAAGCCGGCGAGCGCCTCCAGCAGCGCCCCGAAGCAGAAGGCGATGACGAGTGCCTGGATGCGGGGGTCGTCGGAGAGCCGACCGAAGGACCGGCGCAGGATGTCGAAGTGCCGGGTGCGGACGGTCATCCGGTACACCCACAAGGCGTTGACGACGATCCACAGGATGGGGAAGAGGCCGAACACGGCACCCTGAGCGGCGCTGGAGAGCGTCTGCCCCAGGGGCATGCCGTAGGCGAGCCGGGCGACGAGAACGGCGGCGAGGAGGCCGGTCAGGCCGGCCAGGTGCGCCTTCATGCGGACGCCGCCGAGCAGGACCAGGACGATCACGAGAGGCAGGGCCGCCACGAGGGCGGACAGGCCCAGTGAGCCGGCGACGGGTTCCAGTTCCTGGACGTACACGGGCGCCTCCCCGGTTTCCGTCATGCGAAAGCGTTTTCTCGCGACCTCAGAACGGAATGGTCATGTCCGCGCCAAACCCGCGTCAATGGGTGTGCGCGGGGAGGAACCGGGGGTGCGGTCAGTTGTCGGGCGACCGGAGGACGCGCAGGTGCCCTCGTCGGGCGACCTCCATCGGGTCGGCCGCGCGCCCGCCGCCGCCGGCCCCGGCCGCCCGCTCCTGGGGACGGGCCGCTTCTCGCACGGCGTTCGCAAGCGCTTCCAGGTCGTCACCGCTGGGGCGCGCCGGGGCCGAACCGTCGAGGAGCCGGACGACCTCCCAGCCGCGCGGGGCGGTGAGGCGCTCGGAGTGCTCGGCGCACAGGTCGTAGCAGTGGGGTTCGGCGTAGGTGGCGAGCGGGCCGAGGACCGCGGTCGAGTCGGCGTAGACGTACGTCAGCGTCGCGACGGCGGGACGGCCGCAGGCGGTGCGCGAACAGCGACGTACAGGGCTCACGACGTTGGACGGTACCGCACTCTTGAGCGGGCCGCGACGACTCTCCACCAGGTCACTCCCCCGTGTCGTGCTGTGAAACGCCCCACACCCCCCTTCCGGCACACCCCGCTGACCTGCCCGGACACCGTCGTCCGGGGTGCCGAACGGTCCCTCAAGCGGTCAAGAGTCGTCACAAAACCCTCAATTGCCGTGAGGTCGCCGGTCTCGGCGGGATACGGAATCGAGCCCAACCTTGGCTGGAATGGTCATGCGACGACATGCCGCACCGGTCGGCCGGAAGCCGTCCGTAGCGCCCTGCGGTGCCGGGCGCAGAGGCGCGGCGGGGACTACCCTTCACCAGTGATGGACAAGCCCGTAACGCCCCGAGCCGCCGCCCCCGGGCCCCGCCGCCGTGACCGCCACGGCCGGGGCATGCGCGGCCCGATCGCACCGCCGCAGGTGCCCCTCGCCGCCAGCCGTGCGGAGGCATTCGCGGATCTGGTGCAGGACTCCGTGGAGCGCCTGGAGCGGCGGTGGCCGCAGCTCGCCGACATCGATTTCCTGGTGCTGGAGGTGCCGCGGCTCGACGGGCCCGGCCAGGCCTGGAACGACGAGGCGGTTCCGCTGGGCGGCACGATCAGCGCCCGCGAGGGGCGCCCCGCGCGCGTGGTGGTCTACCGGCGGCCGGTCGAGATCCGCACCAAGGGGCGCGACGAGCGGGCGGCGCTGGTGCACGAGGTCGTCGTCGAGCAGGTCGCCGAGTTGCTGGGGCTGACGCCGGAGACGGTGGATCCGCGGTACGGCGAGGACCAGGGCTGAGACGGCCGGCAGCGGTCAGAGCTACCTCTGCAGCACCGAGAGATCCTCCTCCGCCTCCGGTACCGCGACCATCCCTCGGTCGTCGGGGAGCGTCTGCACGGTGAAGCCCGGCACATCGCCCTCCGTCGCCGTCAGGGTGCGGGCGCCGTAGACCGGGCCGCCGGACTTCGTCTCGACCGTGAGCGCGTACGTGCCCTTCAGGCCGCCGGGGACCGGGGGTTCGATGTCCTGCGTCGTGCCCGCCTTGATCGTGTACGTCTTCGACACCGGCGTGCCGCCCCCGCTGCCCGCCGAGGCGGTGACCTCGACCGTGGCGGCGCGGCCGGGGGCCGTCAGGGAGAGCGTGCTGCCCTTGGCGCTGTTGTCCGCGGACGTCGCGCGCGTGCCGACGGGGCGGGTGGCCGGGATGAACGCCGTCTCCTGCTTGTCGCCCTTGCCGCGTACGACCCGCAGGGCGGCCACGACCGGCACGGGCTGGTCCGTCGGCGTCAGCACCAGGGAGCCCGCCTCACCGCGTGTCACGTCGCCCAGATCCACGGCGGTGGTCATGCCGCCCTTGACGTGCACCGTCTCGTGTCCGGCCGGGGTGATCAGCCCGGAGGGGGAGGCGAGGCGCAGCTTGAGGTCCGCGTCGGCGTCGCCGGGGGTGAAGGCGACCAGGCGCACGGAGGTGGCGTCCTTGGGGATGCCGGGCAGGACGAGGCTGCCCGACGGGTCCGTGGACGCGGCCAGCCAGTCGCCGCCGAGCTTGTCGTCCAGGGCCTGCACGGCGGCGCCGACCCGGCCGCTGCGGACGTTGACGTGCACGGTGAGGTTGGTCTGCTCCTCGTCGGTGAGGGTGGACAGCAGGACCGGCTCGCTGGAGTGCGGCTGGACCGTGATGCCCTCCCCCACCGTGGACTGGAGGGCGCCGTCCTTGCCGTAGAGCTCGATGTCGACGACGGCGGCCGAGTCGTCGGGGTTCGTCAGATGGACGTAGTCGGTGCGGCCGGCCGCGGTGCTGGCGCCGGGGAACCAGAAACTCGTGTCCGGAGCCGCGCAGTTGACGCCCTGGAGGCCGCGGCCGGTCCCCGCGGCGACCTCCGTGGTCTCCTGGACGGTCCAGCCGGGCGCGAACCTGCCGTCCGCGGTCCCGACCAGCGCGGGCGATTCGGCGCCCGAGCTGTCACCGGTGACCGGCTTGCCGGGCTCCTTGGAGGTCGGCATGGGCTTCCCGGTCTTCCGCTCGCCGGACTTCCCGTCGTCCTTGCCCTTGTCGCCGCCCACGCCCGAGCCGTCTCGCGATTCCTGGGCGGCCGCCCGGAGTTCGGCCTTGCCGCCGCTCCCAGTGCCCTTCGTGACGGGGGTGAAGGAGGTGTAGGACGTCTCCGCGATGTCGGACATGCTGGGCGCGGGGCACAGCAGGCTCGTGCGCTCGACGGGCAGTTGGGCGGCCGCCTTGGCGGTGGATTCCGCGCCCGGGGTATCCGGCGCGGACAGCGCGGCGAAGCCGGTGACGGCGGCGAGCGCGCTCGCGCCGGCGATCAGGGACAGGGTCGTGCGGTTCACTGCTGGCTCCCGTCGGGACGCTCACTGCCCGTGCCGTGGGGGTGGTGCGGCTGCGCCGGGTCGTACGGCGTGCCGTAGCCCTGGGGGTAGGCCTGGTCGTAGCCCGTCCGGTCGTAGCCCTGCTGGTCGTACGACGGGTTCTGGGGCTGGCCGCCGTACGCGTACGGGTCGTACTGGCCGCCCTGGTACGGATCCGCCGGATACTGCTGTCCGTACGCGTCCGCCGGGTACTGGGCGCCCTGGTACTGGTCGCCGTAGTTCGCGTACTCGCCGCTCTGATGGCCGGCGCCGTCCCACTGCCCGTGGCTCTGCTGCTGGGGCACGGGTGCCGGCGGCTGCTCGGGCTGTGGGGGCGGGAACTCCTCGGGCTGCGCCGCCCCTTCGACCTCCGCCTCCGCCTGGGCGCGCAGGCGGCGGGCTCGGCGGCCCTCGCCCGCGACCGGCTGGGCCGGGACGGCCGGCTCCTCGGGCAGGTCGTCGTCGATGTCGCGGCGCCGGCCGGGCAGGGCGAGCACGACGAGTACGACGGCGATCAGGCCCTGCGCCCACAGCCACGCGGTGTGGCCGACCGGGTCGTCGTAGGTGACGTCGAGCCTGCCGCCGGTGGCGGGGAGTTCGAAGCCCTGGGCCCAGCCGTCGACCGTGGTGCGGGTCAGCGGCTTGCCGTCGAGCGTGGCGGTCCAGCCGTCGGAGGCGGTGTCGGCCAGCCGCAGCAAGCGTCCGTCGGAGCCGGTCGGGATCGTGGTGTGTATGTCGACGGGCCCGGCGGCGACGGGCTGGGGGGTGCCGGAGCCTGAGGCGGGGACGATGGTGGCGCGGGCGACCTCCTGGTCGATCTGCCACAGCGCGCCGCCGTCCTGCTGGCTGAGCCGGGTCAGGCCGGGCGTGGCGTCCAGGACCCGGGTGACATCGCGGGGCGCGCCCTGGCGGACGAGCACGTAGCGCACGGCGAAGCCGCCGAGCTGGTCGGCCTGGTCGGCGCCGGAGCCGGCGACGAGGTTGGCGACGACCTTGTCGAGCCTGCCGTTCTCGCCGTCGGCCGCGGCGATCTCGCCGTCGCCGAGGCGGGCGCCGGAGCCGCGGACCAGCATGTATCCGACGTGGGAGGCGGAGTCGCTGTCGAGGACGAGGGTGCGGGCCTGGTCGCTGCTGCCGCTCTCCTCGGCGACGAACGCGGGGACCTGGGTCGCATCGCGCCGCTCCAGGGGGCCGTCGGCGCCGCGGATCATCCAGCCCGCGGCGACGAGCAGCGGGCCCGCGGCCGAGGCGAAGGCGATCAGCACGGCGACCGGCTGGCGCCAGCCGAAGCTCTGCTCGGCCACGCGCGCGCGTGCCCCGTCGGCGCCGAGCGCGGCGGCCGCCAGCAGGGCGATGCCGTAGACGAGGGTCGCGGGGCCGGACCAGGTGGAGCCGTTGGACAGGACCGCGAAGACGAAGCCGGTCAGGACGGCCGTCCAGGCCGTCCAGATGCCCAGCCGGCGTTCCGAGCGGAGCAGGGCGGCGAGTGCGGCCAGCACGATGCCGATCAGCATGAGGCCGCTGACGGTGCCGGGGCCGCCTGGGCTGGCGCCGAGCAGGTCGAGGGCGGAGGCGGCCGAGGGGCGGTACTCCAGACCGGCTTCCCGGAAGAAGCCGAACGGGAGCAGCGACAGCGACCAGGGCGCGAGGACCAGCAGAGGCGTGCCGAGCTGGGCGAGGAACCGCAGCCCGTACGCCGTGATGTCGGACCGGCGCAGAACCAGCAGCCCGGCGCCGAGGAGCAGCGCGATGGGCCACACGATCGGGGTGAACGCGGTGGTGATGGTCAGCAGCAGTGCGTACGCCCAGGTGGCGCGCCAACTGCCGCGCGCCCCCGAGGGGTTCGCCAGGCCGCTGGCGGCGATGCCCGCGCGGGCGATGAGCGGCAGCAGCACGGCCAGGACGGCGGTGCCGATCCGGCCGCCGGCGAGGGCGCCGGTGGCGGCGGGCAGGAAGGCGTACACGACGGCCGCCCACGCGCGCAGCAGCCGGGACTGGACCAGCGGGCGGGAGGCGAAGTAGGCGGTGAGACCGGCCAGCGGCACCGAGCAGACGAGCAGCAGCGTGACGGCGAGGCCGGTGGAGCCGAACAACAGGGACGCCAGCATGGCCACGAGCGCGAGGTACGGCGGCGCGGAGGAGGTGCCGCCGGCGGCGACCGGGTGCCAGGCGTCCAGGTAGCGCGCCCACAGTTCGGAGGAGTCGGCCGGGGCGGGCAGCAGGGCGCCGCCCGCGAGCGCGCCGCCGCCGAGGAGTTCGCGGCAGGCGACCAGGGAGACGAGCAGCAGCACCAGGAAGAGCACCGGGCCAGGCTTGCGCGCGATGCGCTTGAGCCGGGCGAACTGCTCGATCTCCAGGAAGTCGGCGTCGTCGCCGCCGGGGCCGGACTCGACGGCACCGCCGTGCCGTCCGGCGCCGGAGGCGACCTCGGAGTCGGAGCGGCCGACGACGTTGCTCGCAACCTGCTCGACGGTCATGCGGACGGTCGCGCCGGGCGGCGGGAACAGCGGCCGCAGCTCGTCCTTGTCGATCCGGGGCGTGCCTCTGCCGCGCCGCCCGGCGAGGATCCGCTCGGGCCTGAGCAGCGTGCCCATGAGGCCGCGGATCTCGTCGACGGCCTGTCCGGGGACCTTGCCGACGAGGTAGGCGACGGTCCGCAGCAGCGTGCCGAGCACGATCCGCAGCAGCACCCAGGGCAGCACGGCCGTACGCGCGTTGACGAGCAGGGTGTAGACGGCGCCGGCCTTGTCGACCTTGTGCGGGGATGCGGCCGTGCGGCCCACGCAGTCGACCGTGCGGCGCTCGCGGGAGGCCGCCTCGGCGTGCCGGACGACGGCCTCGGGGGCGACCAGGACGCGGTAACCCGCCGCGTGCGCGCGCCAGCACAGGTCGACGTCGTCACGCATGAGGGGCAGGTGGCGGTCGAAGCCGCCGAGCTGTTCGAAGACGTCGCGGCGGATCAGCATGCCGGCGGTGGACACCGACAGCACGGGCCGGACCTGGTCGTGCTGGCCCTGGTCCTGCTCGCGGCGGTCCAGGCCGGTCCAGCGGCGGCCGGAGTTGGCGATGCTGACGCCGACCTCAAGCAGCTGCCGCCGGTCGTACCAGCCGCGGAGCTTGGGGCCCACGACGGCCACGTCCTCGCGGCCCAGCTCGTACTCGTTGTCCACGACCCGCAGCAGCTGGGCCAGGGCGTCGGGCTCCGGGGCGCAGTCGTCGTGCAGCAGCCACAGCCACTGCACCGGCTCTCCGTGCGGGAGCTCGGGCATGTCGTAGGCGTCGTCGCGCCAGGAGCGGGTGACCGGGTCCCAGCCGCTGGGCCGCTTCAGGTACGGAAGCTGCTCGGGCGTGAGGGCCGGGGCGGTGCGGCCGCACTCCTCGACAGCCTGGCCGAAGCCGGTGCGGCGGGCGAGGTGCAGCACGCGGTCGGCGCCGAGGGCGTCGGTGACCAGCTGGGCGGAGGCGTCCGCGCTGCCGGTGTCGGCGCCCATCGCGTACTGGACGGGTCGCTCCTGGCCGAGCAGCCCGGCGAGCGCGTCGGGCAGCCAGCGGGCGCCGTCGTGGGAGACGAGGACCGCGGTCACCACATGGCGCGGGAACTCAGGTGCGGCAGCGCTGTCGTGATGAGCTGCCGGGTGACTGTGCACGGACATCGAGGTACGGGCCCCGGTTCGGTGGACTGCGGTGGACGCCTGCGACCCGTGGGGGCAGCGGGGCGTCTCGGACGAGCGACCACACTATCGGCTGCGCAACAAGGGGGCCCGCCGCCTGTGGATAACCCACCTGCGACGGGCCATTCGAACCGTGCGTGCGTGCGTATGCGCGCTGTCCGTCGGACGCGCGTTGTCCGTCGGACGCGCGCTGTCGGTGTATCGCGCCGTCCGGGATCAGACCGCTGCCTTCTTCAGCCGACGGCGCTCCCGCTCGGACAGGCCGCCCCAGATGCCGAATCGCTCGTCGTTGGCGAGGGCGTACTCGAGGCACTCGGAGCGGACCTCACAGGCGAGGCAGACCTTCTTGGCTTCCCGGGTCGAGCCGCCCTTCTCGGGGAAGAAGGACTCGGGGTCGGTCTGGGCGCACAGTGCGCGCTCCTGCCAGCCGAGTTCCTCGTCCGCGTCGTCGACCAGCAGTTGCTGCACCGTCTCGGTCATGTGCGCCCCTCGTCTGTCTTTCGCGTCCCCGTGATCTAGCCGTTACCGATTCCGGCTGAACGACACGAGTGAAATTACAAGTGTGCTGCTCCGGGCGAGTCAAGCCGAGATCTGCTATTGAGCCCCTTATTCACTCTGCGGAACCAAGCCCAAGCGGAAAGTGTTCAAATCACCATAAAACCTGACACACCGATAGAGCCCGTGAGGGCTCACACCGTCCGCCGGACCCCTTGCGGCCCCGTACGGAGAAGGACGCCCAGAGGTTCGAACTCGTTCCGACACGCACCTCGAAGCGAACCGGATCACATTCGGATCACGACTCCGCAACGGGGTTTGCGCGCCCGGATGGACGCCATGTGTCCCGGGTGGGCCATGAACAAACCTTTCATCTGAGTGAACGACCGGATGAGGTGAACCACATCCCACATACCGGGTGCCGAGTTGACAGTGCGGGTGTGAACCGGTGTCCTAGTGGGCATGCTCGCGAACTTGGCACTCACCTCGACCCGCTCCGCCGGGTCCCTCGGTGCTGCCCACGCTCGCTGTCGCTGTTGCTGTTCCAGCTGTTGAGCCCAACGCGCTCCGGCTGCCGCTGAGTCACCCACGACTCGGCGCTGTTGTCCCCGCTCCACCAGGGCACTCCTCGTGGCCGCCCGCGACCCGGGCACGCACGACGCGACACCCCCCACCGACTTTCCGCTCCTTGCCGAGGAACCACCGCACCCCATGAACAGCGACAGCGACCTCCAGATCGCCGGCGACATCCTCGAAGTCCCGCATCTGCTCCAGACCCCGCGCGAGCACCCGGCCACCGTCGCCGAGTTCGTCGGACTCGCCCGCACCATCGCCGCCGACCGCTCCCAGTGGGAGCACCTCGTCCGGTACGACGCGACCAGCCGCTGGTACCACCGGCTGCGCACCGGCCCGGGCTACGAGGTGTGGCTGCTGTCCTGGGTGCCCGGACAGGGCAGCGGGCTGCACGACCACGGCCGCTCCTCCGGTGTGCTGACCGTGCTGCACGGCACGCTGACCGAGCGCACGGAGCGGGGCACACGCGCCTTGCGGGCGGGCGCGCAGCGCGTTTTCGCGCCGGGGTACGTGCACGAAGTCGTGAACGACGCACTCGAGCCGGCGGTCAGCTTGCACGTCTACTACCCGGGCCTGACGGAGATGCCGATGCACACGGCCCAGCACTGCGAGCCCAGGGCGTACCGGGTGCCCTGACTGCCTGACCGGTTGCCGTAGGCGCTGACCGGTTGTCGTAGGCGCCTGCAAGACTGGCTTCCATGCGCATTGTGGTTCTGGCAGGCGGCATCGGTGGTGCCCGGTTCCTGCGTGGTCTGAAGCGGGCCGCGCCGGACGCGGACATCACGGTCATCGGCAACACCGGGGACGACATCCACCTCTTCGGGCTGAAGGTCTGCCCGGACCTCGACACGGTGATGTACACGCTCGGCGGCGGCATCAACGAGGAGCAGGGCTGGGGGCGCGCCGACGAGACCTTCCACCTCAAGGAGGAGCTCGCGGCGTACGGCGTCGGGCCCGAGTGGTTCGGCCTCGGCGACCGGGACTTCGCCACGCACATCGTGCGGACGCAGATGATCGGCGCCGGATACCCGCTGAGCGCGGTGACCCAGGCGCTGTGCGACCGCTGGGAGCCGGGCGTGCGGCTGATCCCGATGTCCGACGACCGCGTCGAGACGCACGTGGCCGTCGAGATCGACGGCGAGCGCAAGGCGATCCACTTCCAGGAGTACTGGGTGCGGCTGCGCGCCTCGGTGCCCGCGGAGGCGATCGTGCCGGTGGGCGCCGACCAGGCGAAGCCCGCGCCGGGGGTGCTGGAGGCGATCGCCGAGGCGGACGTGATCCTCTTCCCGCCGTCCAACCCGGTCGTGTCGATCGGCACGATCCTCGCCGTGCCCGGCATCCGGGAGGCCATCGCCGAGGCCGGGGTGCCGGTGGTCGGCCTGTCCCCCATCGTCGGTGACGCGCCCGTGCGGGGCATGGCCGACAAGGTGCTCGCCGCCGTGGGCGTCGAGTCGACCGCACCGGCGGTGGCCGAGCACTACGGCTCGGGCCTGCTGGACGGCTGGCTCGTCGACACGGTGGACGCCGGCGCGGTGGAGCGGGTCGAGGCGGCCGGGATCCGCTGCCGGGCCGTGCCGCTGATGATGACCGACGCCGACGCGACCGCGCAGATGGCGCGGGAGGCCCTGGCACTGGCGGAGGAGGTGCGGGGAGCTTGAGCGGCGAGGTCCCGGAGAACCGGCAGGGCGCCGACGGGTACCGGGTGTGGGCCCTGGGCGGGATACCCGAGGTCACGGCCGGGGACGATCTGGCCAAGCTGGTCGCGGCCGCCGAGCCCGGTCTGGCCGACGGGGACGTCCTGCTGGTCACGTCGAAGATCGTGTCCAAAGCGGAGGGCCGGGCGGTCCAGGCGGCCGACCGGGAAGCGGCCATCGACGCCGAGACGGTACGGGTGGTCGCCCGGCGCGGCACCCTCCGGATCGTCGAGAACCGGCAGGGCCTCGTCATGGCCGCGGCCGGGGTCGACGCGTCCAACACACCGTCCGGGACGGTGCTGTTGCTGCCCGAGGACCCGGACGCCTCCGCCCGCGCGATCCGCGACGGGCTGCGGGACACCCTCGGCGTCGACGTCGGTGTCGTCATCACCGACACGTTCGGGCGGCCCTGGCGCGCGGGGCTCACGGACGTCGCGATCGGCGCCGCCGGAGTGCGCGTACTGGACGACCTGCGCGGCGGCACGGACGCGCACGGCAACCCGCTCAGCGCCACCGTCGTCGCCACGGCCGACGAACTCGCCGCGGCCGGCGACCTCGTCAAGGGCAAGGCGGCCGGGCTCCCCGTCGCCGTGGTGCGCGGCCTGCCGCACGTGCTGGCGCAGGACGACGCAGAGGGAGCGCGGGCCATGGTGCGCGGCGCGCGCGACGACATGTTCCGGCTCGGTACGTCGGAGGCGGTACGGCTGGCGGTGACCCAGCGGCGTACGGTCCGGGCCTTCACGGACGAGCCCGTCGACCCCGGAGCGGTACGGCGGGCGGTGGCCGCGGCGGTGACGGCCCCGGCGCCCCACCACACCACCCCGTGGCGATTCGTGCTGCTGGAGTCCGAGGAGTCACGGACGCGGCTGCTCGACGCCATGCGGGACGCCTGGATCGCCGATCTGCGGCGGGACGGCAAGACGGAGGAGTCCATCGCCAAGCGGGTGCGGCGGGGGGACGTGCTGCGGAACGCGCCGTACCTCGTCGTCCCTTGTCTGGTCATGGACGGCTCGCACACCTACGGCGACGCGCGGCGCGACGGGGCCGAGCGGGAGATGTTCGTGGTCGCCGTCGGCGCCGGCGTGCAGAACTTCCTGGTCGCGCTGGCCGGGGAGCGGCTGGGGTCGGCATGGGTGTCCTCGACGATGTTCTGCCGGGACGTGGTGCGCGAGGTGCTCGGGCTGCCGGCGGACTGGGATCCGATGGGCGCGGTGGCGGTCGGGCATCCGGCGGAGGAACCGCGGGCGCGGCCGGAGCGGGACGCGGGGGCTTTCATCGAGGTGCGGTGACCGGCGGCGGCCGGCGCCTACGCTCTTAGCGCGGCTCCTTTCTCATCCCCCTCTCGTATCCCAGGGACTTCCCTCATGGCAGGACGGTTCGCTCCCCGGCCCACGCGTACGACCACGCACGGCGGGCACGTCGGCGTCGCCGGGGGCGTGCCGCGGCAGGCCGCTGGGCCGGGGCGGGTGCGCGACTGGGTGCCGGACGGGCCGCTGGATCTCGGTCTGGTGCTCGGGCCGCTGCGGCGCGGGCCGGGTGATCCGACGTTCCGGGCGATGCCGGACGGGTCCGTGTGGCGGGCCTGTCGTACGCCCGCCGGGCCCGGGACGCTACGGGTCTGCGCGTACGGCGGTGGGGTGCGCGGCCAGGCCTGGGGGCCCGGGGCGGAGTGGCTGCTGGACCGGTTGCCGGAACTGCTCGGGGGCGCCGATGACCCGTCCGCGTTCGTACCCCGGCACCGGCTGGTGGCGCTGGCCCGGCATCGGCGGCCGGGGCTCAGGCTGACGCGGACCGGGCTGGTGCTGGAGTCGCTGATTCCGTCGATTCTGGAGCAGAAGGTCACGACCGATGAGGCGTATCGGGCGTGGCGGTTGCTGGTGCGGAAGTTCGGGGAGCCGGCGCCGGGGCCCGCGCCCGGGCGGATGTGTGTGATGCCGGAGCCTCGGGCGTGGGCGTTGATCCCGTCGTGGGAGTGGCATCGGGCCGGGGTCGACAACAAGCGGGCGTCGACGATTCTGCGTGCGGTGCGGGTGGCCGGGCGGTTGGAGGAGGCGGCCTGGATGGAGCCGGCGGCGGCTCGGGCGCGGCTGGAGGTGGTGCCGGGGGTGGGGCCGTGGACGTCGGCGGAGACGGTGCAGCGCAGTCATGGGGCGCCGGACGAGGTGACCGTGGGGGATCTGCATCTGCCCGGGATCGTGGGGTGGGCGTTGGCCGGGGACCGGGATGCGGATGACTCCGTGATGCTGGAGTTGTTGGAGCCGTATGCGGGGCAGCGGCATCGGGCGGCTCGGTTGATTCTGCTGAGTGGGAGGGTGCCGGGGCGGAGGGCGCCGAAGATGCCGCGGTGGGATATCGGCGGGTTGTGATGTGCTGCCCGGTTTCTGTGCCGCGGTGGTGGTGCTGGGCGGGGGTGCGCCACTCAGCGTTGCAGGGTGCTCGGCGTTGTTGCTGAGGCCGGGTGGGTCCGCAGCCCGGCGGAGCGGGGTGCCTCCCCCAAGCTCTCGGCTTCGCTCGAGCAGGGGGTACCCCCATCGCCCACCCGTGCCGCCCCAGCGGCACGACTGCCCGCAGGCGGCGGCCGGCGGCAGCTCAGCCGAGAGAGTCGCGCAATACGGCGGAGCGGATGCCGCTGCGCCCCCCTCCCCCCCAGCGGCACGACTGCCCGCAGGCGGCGGCCGGCGGTAGCCGTGCCTGGTCGCTACTGGTCCGAAGAGAAGCGGACTGCTCCTGCTGGGATTTGGGCGTCGCACCAGATGCGGGCGCCGTCGCGGAGTTCGTTGTCGGGGCCGATGATCGCGCCGTCGCCGATGACCGTGCCGGTGAGGACGGAGCGTTCGCCGACGCGGGCCCGGGTGCCTATGAGGGAGTCGGTGATGACCGCGCCTGGTTCGATCACGGCACCCGGGAGGATCGTGCTGCCGAAGACGCGGGCACCCTCCGCCACGAAGGCGCCCTCGCCGACCACCGTGCCGCCGGACAGCTTCGCGTCGGCCGCGACCGTCGCCGTCGGCAGGACCAGGCGGTCACCGCAGCGGCCGGGGACCGCCGGGGACGGGGCCCGGCCCAGGACCAGGTCCGCCGAGCCCCGGACGAACGCCGCCGGTGTGCCCAGGTCCAGCCAGTAGGTCGAGTCGACCATGCCCTGGAGGTGCGCCCCGGCGGTCAACAGGTCCGGAAACGTCTCGCGTTCCACCGACACCGGCCGGCCCAGCGGGATCGTGTCGATGACCGAGCGCCGGAAGACGTACGCCCCCGCGTTGATCTGGTCGGTGACGATCTCCTCGGGCGTCTGCGGCTTCTCCAGGAACGCCAGGACCCTGCCCGTGTCGTCCGTGGGGACGAGGCCGTAGGCGCGCGGGTCCGTGACCTTGGTGAGGTGCAGGGAGACGTCCGCGCCCGTGGTCTCGTGGGCGTCGACCAGGGCCCGGATGTCGAGGCCCGTCAGGATGTCGCCGTTGAAGATCAGGACCGGGTCGTCGGGGCCCGAGTGAAGCCGGGAGGCGACGTTGCGGATGGCGCCGCCCGTGCCCAGGGGCTCCTCCTCGGTCACGTATTCGAGGTGCAGCCCCAGCGCGGAACCGTCACCGAAGTACGGCTCGAAGACCTCGGCCAGATAGGACGTGGCCAGGACGATGTGCTCGACACCCGCCGCTCTCGCTCTCGCCAGTTGGTGCGTGAGGAAGGGCACCCCGGCCGCCGGCACCATGGGCTTGGGCGTGTGCACCGTGAGCGGGCGCAGCCGGGTGCCTTTGCCGCCGACCAGGAGGATCGCTTCTGTCACGTGTCGTCTCTGCTTCCTGCCGGGACCGGCCGAACTGTCTTTCGGCCGGTCAGTGTATGCAGACCGTTCCGTGGCGCCTTCGCTGGCCGTGCGGCATTCCGCCCCGCTGTCCCCCCGACGGCGGTGAACGTGTGTGTCAGCGGCCCTGGTACCGGGCCGCCTTGGAGCGGGCCGAGCCGAGCTTGCTGTAGAGCTTCCGCCCCGGGCACTCCGTCCTGAAGCCGTCGCGGTGACCGGAGATCACGTTCAGTCGTACCTTCTTACCTTTTCGGTGGAGGTTGCTACCCCCCGACTTCAGGTATGTCTTACCCCGCGGATTCACCCCGTACAGGCCCAGCTTCCACGCGGTGAGCCGGGCGACGGCCCTGACGGCGGCGGCCGACGGCTTCTTGGCGCCGTACGACCCGAGGACGGCGATCCCCATGCTGTTGCTGTTGAAACCAAGGGTGTGGGCGCCGAGGACCGGCCTGGCCACGCCCCCGGCGCGGCCCTCGTAGATCTTTCCGCACTTGTCGATGACGAAGTTGTAGCCGATGTCCCGCCAGCCCATGCTCTTGACGTGGTAGCGGTAGATACTGCGGATGAGTGACGGGACCTGCGAGCAGCGGTAGTTGTTGCCGGAGGCCGTGTGGTGCACGAAGGCCGCCTTGACCTTCTTCGTGTACCGGAAGCCGCTCTCCCGCAGCCCCTCGTCGGCTCCCCAGCCGCGCCGCGTGACGATACGCGGGCGCGGTCCGACGTACGGCCTCGCCTGTTGCTGCTCCGCCGGCTCGCTCGCGTTGAGGGCGAAGAACTCCCGCTCGGTCCCCGCGCGGTTCAGTACCGGGATCTCGGCTGCGCCGAGGGGGGCCAGGTCGGCGTTGGCGGCGGAGGCCCCGGCGGCGGCGGAGGTCTCGCCGGCGAGGGCGACGGTGCGGGGGCCGTCCGCGGAGGCGCCGGGCGGCGAGACGTCATCGCCCGGGTCGACGAGTTCGAGACGGAGGCCGGAGGGGAGCGGGGGCGCGGCGGGCAGGTTGCGGGCACCCGTGCCGTGGTGCGCGGAGTCGGCTTCCGCGCCCTCGGGTTCGGAGCGGACCCGGAGTTCCACGCCGTCGGAGTCCCCCACCCACAGCGGTGCCGTGGCGCCGCGGACGCGGCCCGAGGTGCTCTCGGGGGTGCCCCGGTCGGCCGCGTGGTCGGCGCTGTGCGTCTCGACGTCCTGCCAGCCCGACCAGGTGCCGGTGTCGGCGGCTCGGGTGCGGACCTGGACGCGGCCGTGCAGTGCCGCTTCGGGGTCGTCCCAGACGATGCCGACGAGGGAGAAGTGGCGTACGGCACGGCGGGTCAGGCCCTGTTCGGGGGCACCGGGGGCGGTGGGGGTGGCGCGGTTGCGGGTGAGGGGTTCCAGAGGGAGGGACTGGGTGCTGCCGGGGGCGTACGGCTCGGCGCGCCGGTTGGTCATGGTCGTGTCCGGTGTCCCCGCGTGGGGCGCGGGTCTCGCGGTCGTGGCCGCTTCCGTGGTCGGTACCGGTCTCGCCGTCGCCGCGACGGCGGGCGGAGTGAGAGGGAGGGCCAGAGCGGCCGCACAGGTGACACCTATCGAAGAAGCGAGAAATCCATGCATGCCCCTGATCTTGGACATAGTCGTATAAGTCTGTCCATTTGGGAGTTGACGGGCCGTCGGCCGAGGTTGGGCCGAACCGGTGGCGGATTCACGGCGGGGCGGTGGCCGGGCCGTTGGGCGACTGCTTGCGTGCCGCGTACGCTTGCGCGGGTGAACGCCACCGATCGCACCCCTGCCGACCTGCTGAATTCCGCGCTCGCCGCGGATCCGGGACGTCCCCTGGTGACCTTCTACGACGACGCCACGGGCGAACGTGTCGAACTCTCCGTGGCCACCTTCGCCAATTGGGTGGCCAAGACCGCCAACCTCCTCCAGGACGAGCTGTCCGTCGAGCCCGGGGACCGGGTGTCGCTGTTGCTGCCCGCGCACTGGCAGACGGCCGTGTGGCTGCTGGCGTGTTCGTCGGTGGGAGTCGTCGCGGACGTCGCGGGGGATGCGCGAGCGGCCGATGTCGTCGTGAGCGGGCCGGACCAGCTGGAGGCGGCGCGGGCGTGTTCCGGGGCGCGGGTCGCGCTGGCGCTGCGACCGCTCGGGGGGCGGTTTCCACAGGTGCCCGAGGGGTTTGTCGACTACGCGGTGGAGGTGCCGGGACAGGGGGACCGGTTCGTGCCGTATGCGCCGGTGGATCCGGAAGGGCCTGCGCTGATCGTGGCGGGGCGGGAGTTCAGCGGGGCGGAGGTCGTCGAGCGGGCTCGGGCGGAGGCGACGGGGCTGGGGTTGACCGGGCCTGGGTCGCGGATTCTGTCGGGGTTGCCGTACGACACGTGGGAGGGGTTGAACGCGGGGTTGTACGGGCCGTTGGCCACGGGGGGTTCTGTGGTGTTGTGCCGGCATCTGGAGCGGGCGGGGGACGGGGTGCTGGACAAGCGGGTGGAGAGTGAGCGGGTTACGGCTATTGCCCGGTAGGGGCCAGGACGCAACGCCCGTTCAGCCCATCCCCACCCCACCCCCACCC
>NZ_DF968429.1:0-158 GCF_001270025.1 Streptomyces azureus
CTAGGGTCTGTGTGATGTCGGGATCAATCTTGCCGAATCGGGTCCGTCTGGGAGGCGGATCCGGTAGGAAGTCGGTCGTGGCGCGCAGGCAACTCACCGACGAGCAGTGGAAGTTGATCGAGCCGTTCCTGCCAATAGGCGAGTACGGCCCGTACCCC
>NZ_DF968430.1:0-12575 GCF_001270025.1 Streptomyces azureus
CCCCCCTGACCCCCTCGGCACGTCCCGCCGCGCCGACCCCCTCACAGGAGCTCCCGTGCACCGCAACCGCAAGGCCGTCCCCGCAGTCCGCACCGCGCGGCTCGCCTGCTGCGCCCTGCTGGTGACGGCGACCGCCCTCCTCGGCTGCGAACGCGGTTCGCCGGACGGCGCCGGCGAGACCGCGACGGGCCCGAGCGGCTGCCCCGACGTCCAGGCCAGGGCCCAGGCCGCCGTCACCCGGGCGGAGCGGACCGACACCCCCTGGGGCGGGCCCACCACCGGCCCGGAGGCGGTACCCGGCAGGACCATCGTCTACGTCGCCCAGACGATGACCAATCCCGGCGTCGCGGGCGCCGCGAGGGGGGTGCGGGAAGCCGCGCGGGTCATCGGGTGGAACGTCCGCGTGATCGACGGCGGAGGCACTCCGGCCGGCATCCAGGCGGCCATGAGCGAGGCCGTGGCCCTCAGGCCCTCGGGCATCGTCATCGGCGGCTTCGACCCCGACTCGACGGCACAGCAGGCCGCCCGGGCCAACGCGCAGCGCATTCCGCTCATCGGCTGGCACGCGGTCCCCGAACCCGGTCCCAGCCGGGAGCCCGATCTCTTCACCAACGTCACCACCCGGGTCCAGGACGTGGCCCGTATCAGCGCGCAGTGGATCATCTCCGACTCGAACGGCCGCGCCGGGGTCGTGCTCATCACCGACGCGTCGATCCCCTTCGCCAGGAACAAGTCCGACCTGATCAGGAAGGAACTCGCCGGCTGCCGCGGGGTACGGCTGCTCTCCGTCGAGAACATCCCGATCCCGGACGCGAGCAGCCGCACCCCGCGGGAGGTCTCCTCGCTGCTCTCCCGGTTCCAGGACCGGTGGACCCACTCCGTGGCCATCAACGACCTGTACTTCGCCGACGCCGCTCCCGCCTTCCGCGCGGCCGGCGAGAAGGGCTCGGGGCCGCCCTACAACATCGGCGCGGGCGACGGCGACCCGTCCGCCTTCCAGCGCATCAACAGCAGGCAGTACCAGGCCGCCACCGTGCCCGAACCGCTGTCCCTCCAGGGCTGGCAGATCGTCGACGAGTTCAACCGCGCCTTCTCCGGCCGCCCGGCCAGCGGGTACACGGCCCCCGTCCACATCGCCACGGCCGGCAACAGCGAAGGCGCCACGACCTGGGACCCGTCGGGCTACCGGGAGGCGTACCGGGAGATCTGGGGGAAGTGACGTCCGGTCAGATGCGCATGTCTTCACGGAACATACACGGAACCGCGGAGTCCCTTTAAGTTTCAAGCGCTAATCTCACTGTCAGTCGAGTGGCCGCCGGGGTCGATCCGAGCGGGGCCCGTTCCGCGGCGGCACTCGCACCCCCCACCAGGCACAGGAGACTGGGCGTGTACGACGGCGATGTAGTGGTGATCGGCGGCGGCTATGGCGGTGTCCGGCTGGCGAAGCGGCTGGACGGGACGGCCCGGGTCACGCTGGTGGACCGCAAGGAGGTCTTCTTCCACCGCGTCGCCTCCCTGCGCGCGGGGGTGCGTCCCGAGTGGACGCACACGCCCTTCATCCCGTTCGACCGGCTGCTGCACCACGGCCGCGTGATCGCGGGCAAGGCTGTCCGTATCGACACCGAGGAGCGGCAGGTCGTCCTCGCCACGGGGGAACGGCTGCCCTACGACGTGGTCGTGATCGCCACCGGCGCCGACTACCCGGAGCCGGCCCGCTTCGTGGGCACCACCGTCGAGGAGGCGGCCAAGTCGTTCGCCGAACACCAGCGCAACATCGCCACGGCCGAGCACGTCCTCGTCGTCGGCGGCGGCCCCGGCGGCGTCGAACTCAGCGCCGAGATCCGCCTCGCGCGGCCGGACGCCCGGGTCACGCTCGCCCACTCCGGGCCGGCACTGCTCGACTCCACGGGCAGCACCCGGCCGGGACGCAAGGCCCTCGCTTGGCTGGAGTCCCATGACATCGAGGTACGGCTCGACTCGTTCATGTCGCCCGGCAACGACTTCGGCACCTACCGCGACGGCCGCGGCAACGTCGTCGAGGCCGACCTGTCCTTCTGGGCCACGGGCACCACACCCAACACGCTCTGGCTCCGCCTGGCCGGACACGGCGACTGGCTGAACAGGGACGGACACGTCAAGGTCGACCGGACGCTCCGGGTCGAGGGCAGGCTGGACGTGTTCGCCGTCGGCGACGTCAACGACGTCAGCGAACTCAAGATCACCCCGGCCGCCCTCTCCCAGGCGGACATCGCGGCCCACAACATCCGCGCCTACCTCCAGAGTTCGGGCAAGCACCGCAAGGAGCCGCGTTTGTACCGGCCGATCCAGCGCATCCCGCTCATCGTGCCGTTCGGCCCGGCCGACGGTCTGACCGTGCTGCCCGTACCGGGCGGCGAGTCCGCGGTCCTCGGCAGCCGCACCACCACCCTGGCCAAGGCGAAGACCCTCATGACGCCCTATATGCGGCGCCAACTCGGCTACACCGCGGCCTGACCCCGGCATGGGCAGGGTCTCCTCCCTCGTGATCCCACCCCCCGTCGTTACCCACCGGGTCGCTTCTGGGGTAGGGTCCCCACCGTTTCCGGTTACCGGCTGATGGTGTGCCGGTACGGGGCGTGTCGGAGGGTGGCAAGACGATGGAATCCCAGTGGGGTGACGGCGGATCCGTGGGCCTGGACGACACGCGGTTGGAGGAACTGAGTCCCCAACCGCTGCTGACCCGGGACTACGAGACGCGCCCCGCGCTCGTGTACGAACGGCTGAGGCAGCAGCACGGCCCGGTCGCGCCGGTCGACCTGCTCGGCGTACCCGCCTGGCTGGTTCTGGGCTACCGCGAGGCGCTCCAGGTGCTCCAGGACAACGACGGCTTCCCGAAGGGGCTGGAGAACTGGCGGGCCCGCTCCGAGGGCCGGGTACCGGCCGACTGGCCGCTCGGCCCGTCCCTGGAGGTCAACCACATCCTGATCCAGGGCGGCCCGGGATACCGGCCGCTGCGCACGGCGTGGGATGTGGCCCTCAAGCCGTTCCAGGACCCGCGCCACCCCCAGGCCAAGCGCCTCAAGGCCGCCGTCACCGCCTATGCCGACGAGCTGATCACCCTCGTCGGGCAGGGCGGAAAGACGGGCGTGGCGGACCTGTCCGCACAGTTCTCCCGGCCGCTGCCGCTGATGGTGGCCAGCCATCTGCTGGGCTTCCCCGGCTCACAGGGCGACGACGCGCTGATGGACATGTGGCGCGTGCTCGACGCGGGCCCGGACGCGGAGGCCGCACTGGAGCGCCTGCTCGCGACGCTCGCGCAACTGGCCGCGACGAAGCTGGAGAAGCCGGGCGACGACTTCCCCTCCTACCTGCTGGCCGCGCACCCGGACCTGTCGCTCGACCATCTGGCCCGCGAGCTGTTCATGCTGCTCGGCATGACCTCCGACCACGTCGGCATCCTCATTTCCAACACCGTCGTGGAGGTCATCTCGGGCGAGGGCAGCGTGCGCGCCAGCCTGTCCGCCGGGATGGTCCGGGAGACCATGAACCGGGTGGTCATGCGCAAGCCGCCCCTGGTGAACTTCGTCCCGCGCTTCGCGGCCCAGGACACCCCGCTCGGCAACTACACGATCCGCGCCGGCGACCCGGTGTGGGTCTCCTCGGCCGCCGCCCACGCCGACCCGCTCTTCGCCGACCACGTCGCCTCCGGCACCACCATCAGCACCCGGGCGCACCTGTCCTGGGGAGCCGGACCGCGCCAGTGCCCGGCGCGGGAACTCGCCTCGGCCGTCGCGGCGGCCGGTGTGGGGCGCCTGTTCGAGCGGTTCGACCACCTCGACCTCGCCCTGCCCGCCGACCAACTGCCCTGGCGTTCCTCCCCGTTCATGCGCGGCCTGCGCTCGCTGCCCGTGCGGTACGAACTCTCCGCGGCGCCCGCGCGGCCGCCGGCGGACGGTCCCGCGGCGGAGGTGGCCGAGGAGGTCCTGCCTGACCCGTCCGCCCGGCAGCGCTCCTCGCTGTGGCGCTATCTGACGGGCCTGATCCGCGGCGGCCGCTGACCGGGGGACCGGTCGGAACGCCCATGCCGTATCGCCGTTCCTCCCGGTCCGACGGTGACGGTCTCACGCCGGACGCGTGACGAACGGTGCTGTTGCGCGGCGATCGACCCCGCAATGCTCGGCAGTGATCCCGGGTGAAATGGCGTAGGGCCGCGAGCGACTCCCCGAAGGCCCCGGACGGTTCCAGTTCCGGGAGCGGCCGTCCAGGGCCCGGACGGCCCGGTCTGAACGACCTCGGCCTGACCATCCCCGGTGGTGCTCTGGTCGCCGTCGTCGGCCGCTCCGGGGCCGGCGAGTCGCTGCTGGCCGGGCGCCTCGTCGACCCGGACGAGGGCGAGGTCCTGCTCGACGGCGTGCCGCTGCGCCGCCTCGTCCGCGGGGTCAGGCGGGCCGAGGCGTACGGCTTCGAACGCCCGGTGCTGCTCGGCGAGAGACCGGCCGGTCGGCGAGAAGGCCGCGGTCGACGGCGCGGGCGACGATCGGGCGCTGGCGGTCGCCTATGTGGTCGGATCCTGGGCGACCCGGCATGCCGTGCCCGGCCTCGCCGCGCTCATCGAACCCCTCCGCGACGAGCTGACCACCCTCGTGACCGAGGGCACCCTGCACCGGTCCGCCCGGCTGGGCGAGCCGGCCGACACCCGCCGGTGTGGCGCGGCTCACCGAGCAGGTGGAACGGGCCCGGGACGCCTACGGCGCGATCGTGCTGTTCGTCCAGGGCTTCCTGGTCACCGCCGTCGCGGTGCTGGTGGGCCTGGCGAGCCTGGACGTCATGCTGGGCGCCCTCGTCGTGCCTCCGCTGCTGCTCGGGCTCGCCCTGTTCGCCGCCGCGCTGCGGGCAATGGCCGCGCGCCAGCGGGAGGCCATCCTGGCGGACGAGCGCATCGCCGGGGCCACGGGGCGCCCTGGCCGGCGGGCTGCGGGACGTGGTGGACTGCGGCGCCGAGGACCGCATGGGGGCGGTGGCGGGTGCGCACGTCGACGACGCGGCACGGTCGACCCTGTCGCCGGACCGGCTCACCGCCGTACGGACCGCGGCGCTGGGCATCAGCGGCTGGGTCCCCTCCCGCTGATCCTGCTCGCGGCACCCTGGCTGGTGCCCAACGGCGTGACGGCGGGGGCGATCCTCGGCGCGGTGACCTACGTGTCGCAGGCCCACCAGCCGGCCCGGCTCCCACTGGGCTGTATACGGCCCGCTGCACCCGCCCCGGCGTGCTCCGGTCTTCTGAACATCCGAGATACGGATCGTCTCCGCTCATGTCAGGAATTTCGGTTCGGTCCCGAGCAAGGGCAGCCGGAGAGGCTGACGTTGATCGAGTGGTGAGGTCCGGAGCGCGGGCGTACCGTCGAACGGTGGACACCGCAGGCGGCAGCCCGCAGCCGGCTTCACCACAGGCGACCACCACCAGGGAATCCGGTGGTGGCGGCAACGCGATGGCGCTTCTGGTCATCGCCTCGTGCCAGCTGATGGTGGTCCTCGACATCACGATCGTGAACATCGCGCTGCCGCAGATCCAGCGCTCACTGGACTTCTCCACCACCAGCCTGTCCTGGGTGGTGAACGCCTACACCCTCACCTTCGGCGGACTGCTGCTGCTGGGCGGCCGGGTCGGCGACATCCTGGGCAGGCGGCGCGTCTTCGTCTTCGGAGTGCTGCTCTTCGTGCTCGCCTCCCTGCTCGGCGGGCTCGCCCAGAACGCCGGCCAACTCCTCGCCGCACGCGCGCTGCAGGGCGTCGGCGGCGCCATCGCGTCCCCGACCGCCCTCTCTCTGGTCAGCACGACCTTCCGTGAAGGACCGGAACGCAACCGGGCCTTCGGGGTGTTCGCCGCGGTCTCCGCGGGCGGCGGCGCGATCGGGCTGCTGGCGGGCGGGGTGCTCGTCGAATGGCTGAACTGGCGGTGGGTGCTCTTCGTCAACGTCCCGATCGGGCTGCTCATCGCCCTCGCCACCCCCCGCTGGATCAGGGAGTCCGAACGGCACCCGGGGCGCTTCGACATCACCGGCGCGCTGACCTCCACCGTGGGCATGGTGCTGCTCGTCTACGGATTCATCAGAGCCGCGCAGGACGGCTGGCGCGACGCCCTGACCCTCGCCTCGTTCGCCGCGGCGGTCGTCGTCCTGGCGGGCTTCATCCTGATCGAGCGGCGCTCCAGACAGCCCATCACGCCGCTGCACATGTTCGCCGACCGCAACCGCGCGGGCACCTACGGCATCATGCTGTGCCTGGCCGCCGCCATCTTCGGCATGTTCTTCTTCCTCACGCTCTTCGTGCAGAACGTGCTGGAGTTCAGCCCGTTGCAGGCCGGGCTCGCCTTCCTGCCGGTCAGCGCGGTCATCGCCATCGGCGCCGGACTGGCCTCGAGGTTCCTGCCCACGTACGGGCCCAAGCCTTTCATGGTGGTGGGTGCGATCCTGGCGGCGGCCGGACTGGCCTGGCTCACCCTGACCGACGTGCACTCCACGTATGCGGGCAGCGTCCTCGGCCCGATGCTCGTCTTCAGCCTGGGCATGGGCATGGAGTTCGTCTCGCTCACCCTCATGGCGCTCTCCGACGTCTCCACCCGGGAGACCGGCGCGGCCTCCGGGCTGCTCAACGCCACCCAGCAGGTCGGCGGCTCCCTCGGCCTGTCCATCCTGGTCACCATGTACGGCACGGCCAGCACCAACGAGGCCGAGAAGCAGGTACCGCTCTTCCTTCGGCAGGCGACCCCTGCCGAGCGCCTGCGCTTCGAACGCACCGGGCAACTGCCGAAACCCTGGTCCGACGAGATCCTCACCTCCGGCGTCTCGGCCGCCTTCATCATGGCGGCGATCTTCACCGCCGTCGCCGCGCTGATCGCCCTGCTCGTCATCCAGGTCCGCCCCTCCGACCTGGAACGCCTCAAGGGAGGGGCGGGCCCCGGCCCGATGTGAGGCCCGCCCCCGAGCCCGCTACCCCCCGATCCTCGCCGCGATGACCGGCGCCAGCCGGTCGGCGATGACCCGGTGCCCCCGGTCGTTGGGATGCACCGAGTCCGTCAGATCGCCGGAGCCCAGCCAGCCGGTGGTGTCGACGAAGGAGACCCGCCTGTCACCGCCGTCGACCGCGGCCTTCACAGCGGCCTCGGTCTGCGGGACGTACCGCCCGCGGAACGTCTCCAGTGCGAAGATCCACGCCTGCGGATACGCCGCACGGACCTTGCGCAGCAGACTGCCGTACGCCGACTGGAACTGCGCGGAACTCACCCCGTGCCCGACGTCGTTGGTGCCGAGGTTGATGACGACCGCGTCGGCCCGGTAGCGGGAGAAGTTCCAGTCGGGCGTCGCGGCGTTCGGGTTGAGCTTGGTGAACTGCCGCTCAAGACCCACACAGCCGTCCGCCGCGGCCACCAGGCAGGCCCCGCCCTGCGCGATCTGCGTGTGCTCGACGCCCAGCCGCTCCCCGATCAGCCAGCCGTACGCGGTACGGGCGTTCTGCGAGGACGTCGTGCCCACGGTGATCGAGTCGCCGACGAACTCGACCAGTTTGGCCGGGGCCGGCGGTGCGAAGGTCGTCGCACCGCTGTCGAGGACCAGCCCCTGGAACACCGCGTCGCCCCGGTAGGAACCCGCGACCACCTGGTAGTTGACCTGGAGCGTGTGGTTGCCGGAGGCCAGGGCCGTCGGGGTCAGGTTCACCGTCCCCTTGACGTCGTCGTAGAACTTCACCGGCCCGTTGTCGATCCGCGCCCACAGGTCGATCGTGCCCCGCTGCTTCAGCTTGACCGTCCTGCCGGTGAAGCCGACCCGGTAGTAGGCGCCCGCCCAGTACGGCGTGTAGGCGGTGGCGGAGCTGGTGGTGTCCCAGCGGCCGACGAACTTGATGTTCGGGTCGCCGGGCTGCCCCGGAGCCGCCGCCTTCACCGTGGCGCCGCTGCCCAGCCGGGCGCGGACCACCGGTGCCAGGCGCTCGGCGAACTTGGTGTGACCCGCCTCGTTCGGATGCCCGTTGCCGTCCTCGTAGTCGGCGCCGTCGGTGAGCCAGCCCGTGGTGTCGACGTAGTGCACCCGGGCGTCACCGGCACTGTTGCGGGCGCTCACGGCGGCCTTCGTCTCGGTGACGTAGCGCTTCTTCAGCGTCTGCACCGCGAAGAGGTGCGCCGCGGGGTACTTGGCGCGCACGTCCCGCAGGAACGTGGTGTACGCCGACTGGAAGGCGGTGCCGGACACGCCGTGCCCGATGTCGTTGGTGCCGAGGTTGATGACGACCGCGTCGGCCCGGTACCGGGAGAAGTCCCAGTCCGTGCCGCCGGCACTGGCCGTCTTGAAGAACTGCCCGCTCAGACCGGTGCACCCCGACCGGGCGACCAGACAGTACCCGGACCGGGCGATCTGGGTGTGTCGCATCCCCAGCCGCTCCCCGGTCTTCCAGGCGTACGAGTCCAGTGCCAGCCGGTTGGTGAGGGCTCCCGCCGTGATGGAGTCGCCGACGAACTCGACCAGCCCGGACGGGGCGCCGGCGGCGACGGTCCGCGCGCCGGAGTCCAGGACCAGACCCTGGAAGACGGTGTCACCGGAGCGGTAGGACAGGCGCAGGGTGTGGGTACCGGGGGAGAGCGGCCGGGGAGTGAGGTTCACCGTGCCGCGCACACCGGCGTGGAAGACGTCGGGGCCACCGTCGATGCTGGCGTAGAAGTTGACCGCGTTCCTGGCCCTCACCTTCACCGTGGTGCCGGTGAAGCCGGTCTGGAGGTAGGCGCCGGTCCAGTTGGGCACGGCCGCGGTCCCGGAGGAGGTGTCCCAGCGTCCGACGTAGGCGATGTTGGGATCGGACACCGAGCCGTCCCCGGCCGCGGCCTGCGCGGGAGAGCCGCCCGCCAGGGACAGCAGGCAGGCGAGCAGCACGGTGGTGAGGAGAGCGGGCAGGGCGCGTCTGGGGGAAGGGTGGGGGGAGGTCTGCACGGGTTCCCTTTCACGTGGGGGTGGTTGGGAGCGCTCCCATAGGCAGCCTTTCGAGGGAACCAGTGAAACGGTTCAGCGTCAAGTGGTCCGGCACGGAGGGAAGTTGAGTATGCGGGTCTGTTCGGGGTCCGGTGCGACGGGGTACGGCCGGTGACGGGGCCCCCGAAGGCTCCCGTCGGGTGAATCTGCCGACCGCGGGCGCCCGGGAACCCGCCGGCGCGGAACCCACACAGGGTGAACGGTGGTACGCGTGCGTCCCAGGGTAATGCTGCCCCGCGACGCGAAGGGGAAGGACTGCCCCGAGCGCTCGGGCGGACGCTCCGCGACGGGCTCGGCGTGCGCCGCGCGCTGCACCGGCGCCGGCTGATGCGGCGGAGCTACGACCGGACCGCCGCGACGACTGCGCCTTCGAACTGTGCCGGTACCCGGCCACGGGCCTCGACGGCCACCGAGCGGAACTCGGCGAGGCCTTCTGCCGCGCCCAGTCCACCCTCCTGTCCCGCTCCCCGTTCCGGCCCAAGGCCTCCTGGCAGCGCCGCACGAACGTCACGGAGCTGCGGAGGTTCTGGGAGTCGATGGGGCATCGGGCGCAGCACAATTCGAGGCAGCGGTGAGGGAACCGGCGGTCGGGGCGTGTGGTCGGGCGTCGGTGGACAGCCGGGGTGCGCGGCCGGGCTCCCGGCAGGCTACCGCTCGTGTCGGGAGCGGTTCGACAGGGCGTCGGGGAGGCCGGATGCGTCCGTGCCGAGTTTTCGGTACACGAAGGACAGCAGTTGCCGTACGCCCTGCTCGGTGAGCCGCAGGTCCTTCGCGACCACCGATGCAGGGTGGCCCAGGGCCGTCATCTCGGCGGCCTTGCGCTCATGGGCGGTCAGCATGTCCGTCTGCGGGTAGCGCAGGGGCAGCGGGCGCAGTCCCGCGGCGGAGAGCTCCCGCCTGGCCCGGGCGGCCAGGCCCTCGGCGCCGCAGTGCACCGCGCCCTCCAGCCCCTGGTAGAGCCGGTCGGCGGCGTCTTGCAGATGGCCGTTGCGGGCCAGCGCGGCGCCGTGACCGACCAGGGCACGGGCCAGTTCGTACGCGGCGGGCGACTGCTCCAGATGGTCGACGGCCTGTGCGTGCAGATCGAGTGCCGCCTTCCCGCCCGTCACCTCCGCCTGGACATGCAGCGCTTGGCCGATCGCGGACGCCGCACCGAAGTCCCGGGCCCGCTTGACGGCGTCCTGGGCATGGCGAACCGCCTCCTCAGGGGCGGTGCGGGCGAGCGCCGAGGCCAGTCCCAGGCGCCAGGGGCACCACGCGGGGTTGCGCCAGTCCCGCGCCTCCAGCCAGTCCCCGACCTTGGACAGCAGCCGCGCCGCCTGAGTGAGTCGCCCCTCCGCCAGGAGCAGCTCGGCGTACACCGTGCGGGGGTCGGGGAAGATGACGGCGTTGGGGACCACGTCGCCGTAGCGGTAGCTGTCGGCGAGTCGGCGCGCGTCACCGGTCCGCCCACGGGCCAGCAGGGTCTGGATGAGAATGCCGATGGCGAACCACTGGGCGGGCACCGCTCCTTCGACGCGCTCGGCGGTGTGCAGCCCGGCCCGGACGAGTTCTTCCGCCTCGGGCAGGCAGCCACGTCGGTAGCGGATATGGCCCAGGAGCGTCTGTCCCTGCGCCAGATGGGAGCCGCGCCACCCCATGTGCTCGCACTCGTCCATGCCTTCGGCGAAGAGCTCCTCGGCCCGCCGGGGCTGGTCGCAGTACATGAACAGCAGGGCGACCGCGACGGGCACCTCGAAGCCGCGGTTCTCGTCGGTCCAGCTCATCCCCCCGCGGAGGGCCTCCTCGGCATACCCGAGGGCGGTCCGCCGCGGCTCGCCGCGCACGAGGGCGTCCCACGCCCGCAGACCGAGGATGTAGCGCTCCTCCAGGCCCCGGCCGGTCAGCTTGTCCGCCAGTCGCGCCAGCCGGCGCGAGCGGGCGGACGAGTCGGGCTCGTTGGCGCGGAACGCGCTCCATACGAAGTGATCGGCCTGCATGCGCAGTTTGACGCGCGCATTGGTGGCGCGCCGTGCCTCGTCGGCGGCCACGGTCGCGGCCTCGGTCAGCCGGTCGGTGTGGGCCAGCGCCTGGGTCAGCCGGTAGACGATGGAGGCGCGCAGGCCGGGATCGATTCCCGGTTCCGTCAGCGCCTCACGGAGATGGCTGACCGTGGCCGTGGGCTCGATCAGGAAGGTCGAGCAGGCCAGCTCGTGGAGAAGGGCGGCGCGGTCCTCGGCCGGGGGCGGTTCCCGCAGTGCTCGGGTCAGCACGCGCCGGGCGGCCTCCGGGGCCCCGGCGCGGAGGTACTCACGCGCGGCGGCGCGCAGGCACGCGACCGCCTCGGGCCGGCCGTCGCAGGGAACCTCCAGCAGGTGCCGGGCGGCAACGGTGGGGTCGGCCCCGACCGCCTGGGCGGCATGGGCGGCCGCGTTGTGCATGCCGACCCGCAGGCCCGGAGGGATGTCGCGGTAGATCGTCGTGGCGATCTGCGGGTGGACGAACTCCAGGCTGCCCGCGGGTTCGTCGGCGTCCGCGAGAATGCGGCGGGCGCGCAGCTTCTCGGCCGCCTCGACGGCCTCCTCGCTGCCGACCACCGCGAGGTCGGCGGCAACCTCCGGTGAGAAGGGCCCACCCAGGACAGCGCCGGCCCACGCGAAGCGGACGGTGCCCGGGCCGAGCCGTTTGAGGCGCTCGATCAGTCCGGGGCCCTTGACCGCAGCGGCGAGGTCCCGCATCACGGGCAACTCGTCCTGGGTGCCCCTCACCTTCCGCTCACGGAGCCTGATGGCCAGTTCGACGGCCTCGAAGGGGCTTCCGCCGGTGACCGTCCAGCACTCGCCGCAGAACTCGTCCTCGGCTTCCTCACCCACTTCGTCCCTGATGATCCGCGCCACACCGGCCTCGCCGAGGGGAGACAGCGCGTGCGGGCGCTGCTCGTGGCGTTCGACGAGCGTACGGAAAGAGGTCGCGTCGGACGGGAGTTCGTCGGGCCGGTAGCCGACGACGATCAGCAGCGGCAGGTCCGCGACCCTGGGCGCGAAGGAGGAGAGCCAGTCGAGGGATTCGGCATCGGCCCAGTGCAGGTCGTCCAGGAGCAGAACGACAGGCGAGTTCAGCATGGTCAGGCGCGTCATGACCCAGTCGAGGCCGTCGCGCACTCCGGTCGGGTCCGGCACCCGGGCGGGGTCCGTCGCCTCGAGACCGAGCGCGGCGCCGACGATGTCGTACCAGCTGCCCAGGAAGTCCCGGCGCTCCGTCTCGCCCATCCTGGCCAGGATGGGCTGCATGGCCTGGCGGACGACACGGAACGCCATCCCCCGCTCGTTCTCGCCGCCCTTGCCGGAGAACACCGTGAACCCGAGGGCGGCGGCGCGGGCACGCACCGCCGCGATGAGTGTCGTCTTGCCCAGCCCGGCCTCGCCGGTGAAGGCGAGCAACCCGCCGCGCGGCACCTGGGGCAGGCCGTCGACGGTGTCGCTCAGTCCCGCCAACGCGTGGTCGATGGCATGGAGTTCCTCGTCGCGTTCGACTAGAGGCAACGCCGTTCAGTTAGGCGTGGGGGCTGTTCGTCAAGGCTGGTGAACGAGGCAGCGGAGC
>NZ_DF968431.1:0-10184 GCF_001270025.1 Streptomyces azureus
CGCCGAGGACACCCCGCTGGTCGCCCGCCTCTTCGCGGAGGCCGTCCACGAGGCCGGGATCCCGGCGGGCGTCTTCAACCTGGTCACCGGGCTCGGCCCGGTCGCCGGCCAGGCCCTCGCCGAGCACCCGGGCGTCGACCTGGTCTCCTTCACCGGCTCCACCGCCGTCGGCCGGCAGATCGCCGCCATCGCCGCCGGGCAGGTCAAGAAGGTCGCCCTGGAACTCGGCGGCAAGTCCGCCAACGTCATCCTCCCGACCGCCGACCTCGCCAAGGCGGTCAACGTCGGCGTCGCCAACGTCATGTCCAACTCCGGGCAGACGTGCAGCGCGTGGACGCGGATGCTGGTCCACCGTGACCAGTACGACGAGGCGGTCGGGCTCGCCGCCACCGCCGCCGCCAAGTACGGCGAGCGCATCGGCCCCGTCGTCAACGCCAAGCAGCAGGTCCGCGTGCGCGGCTACATCGAGAAGGGCGTCGCGGAAGGCGCCCGCCTGGTCGCCGGTGGCCCCGAAGCCCCGCGCGAGAAGGGCTACTTCGTCAGCCCGACCGTCTTCGCCGACGTCACCCCGGACATGACCATCGCACAGGAGGAGATCTTCGGCCCGGTCCTGTCGATCCTCAGGTACGAGGACGAGGAGGACGCCCTGCGGATCGCCAACGGCACGGTCTACGGCCTGGCCGGCGCCGTCTGGGCCGGGGACGAGGCCGAGGCGGTGGCCTTCGCGCGCCGGATGGAGACCGGCCAGGTCGACATCAACGGCGGCCGCTTCAACCCCCTCGCGCCCTTCGGCGGCTACAAGCAGTCGGGCGTGGGCCGCGAACTCGGCGTGCACGGCCTCGCCGAGTACCTCCAGACCAAGTCCCTCCAGTTCTAGGGCCTGTCGCTTGGATCACGCCGCAGACGCGGGGTCTGGCACGCACATCTGCCGCGTTGTCGTCGGTTGCCGACTCCCTCACGCTCGGCTTCGCTCGCGCGGGCGGTGCCCCCATCGCGTCGACGCCCTCCTCCGCCTTGCAGCTGCACGCACCAGACCCCGCTCACCGGCATCGACCAGCACCGTCAGTTTCCTGCGGCCTGATCCAAACGACAGGCCCTACCCCAGGGGAGTCCCTTCCGTCATGGCTGTCCGCGCCGCCGTCCTGCCCGCCGTCGGTTCCCCGCTGGAGATCGCCGGCATCGACCTGCCCGCCCCCGGACCCGGCCAGGTCCGCGTCCGGCTCGCCGCCGCCGGGGTCTGCCACTCCGACCTGTCCCTGTCCAACGGCACCATGCGCGTGCCCGTCCCCGCCGTCCTCGGCCACGAGGGCGCCGGTACGGTCGTCGCCGTCGGCGAGGGCGTCACCCACGTCTCGCCCGGCGACGGGGTCGTCCTCAACTGGGCCCCGTCCTGCGGCGCCTGCCACGCCTGCTCGCTCGGCGAGGTCTGGCTGTGCGCCAACGCCCTCAACGGCGCCGCCGACGTCTACGCCCGCACCACCGAGGGCACCGACCTCCACCCCGGCCTGAACGTCGCCGCGTTCGCCGAGGAGACCGTGGTGTCCGCGGCCTGCGTCCTTCCCGCCCCGGACGGCGTTCCGCTCACCGACGCGGCCCTCCTCGGCTGCGCCGTCCTCACCGGCTACGGCGCCGTCCACCACTCGGCCCGCGTCCGGCAGGGCGAGACGGTCGCGGTGTTCGGCGTCGGGGGAGTGGGGCTCGCCGCCCTCCAGGCGGCCCGGATCGCGGGCGCCTCGAAGATCGTCGCGGTGGACGTGTCCGCCGAGAAGGAGGAGCTGGCCCGGGCGGCCGGCGCCACCGACTACGTCCTCGCCTCCGAGAACACCGCCCGCGAGATCCGCGCCCTCACCGGCAGACAGGGCGTCGACGTCGCCGTCGAGTGCGCCGGCCGCGCGGTCTCCATCCGCACGGCCTGGGACTCCACCCGCCGCGGCGGCCGCACCACGGTCGTCGGCATCGGCGGCAAGGAGCAGCAGGTCACCTTCAACGCCCTGGAGATCTTCCACTGGGGCCGCACCCTGACCGGCTGCGTCTACGGCAACTCCAACCCCGCGGAGGACCTCCCGGTACTCGCCGAACACGTCCGGGCCGGGCGCCTGGACCTGACCGCCCTGGTGACCGAACGAATCTCCCT
The DNA here is from genome assembly GCF_001270025.1 of Streptomyces azureus. Lineage (NCBI taxonomy): Bacteria > Bacillati > Actinomycetota > Actinomycetes > Kitasatosporales > Streptomycetaceae > Streptomyces > Streptomyces azureus. Next base: position 2,135 of record NZ_DF968431.1, read on the forward strand.
GGACGGCATCCCGGCGGCCTTCGAGAACATGCTGGCGGGCAAGGGCGGCCGGGCACTGGTCGTCTTCTAGCCCGTTTCCCCCAGCACCCCGGCCTCCGCGCGAGGCCGGGGTGCGAGGCGTGCCCGGACCCGTGATCAGTGGCGTGTACAGGCAAAACTCCTGGTGCACGACCGGTTGACGTCCATACCGTCCGGTCAGTACGTTCCCCGGAACTCGAGCCACCCCCCGTTCCGTCCCCGCACCCACCGGAGCGTGCACCACATGGACACGGCCCCTTCCGCTCAGCCGCCCACCTCCACCGCGCCCGCCGTGGGCAACCGCCGCCGCGTAGCCACCGCCGCGGCCCTCGCCTCGGCCGTCGAGTGGTACGACTACTTCGTCTTCGGCATCGCCGCCGCCCTCGTCCTCGGCGACCTCTACTTCCCCGCCGGCAGCCCCACCGCCGGCGTCATGGCCTCCTTCGCCACGTTCGCCGTCGGCTTCCTGGCCCGCCCCCTCGGCGGCATCGTCGCCGGCCACCTCGGCGACAAGCGGGGCCGCAAGCCGATGCTGGTCCTCGCGCTCACGCTGATGGGCGTGGCCACCACCGGCATCGGCCTGCTGCCGACGTACGACACGATCGGCGTCGCCGCCCCGATCCTGCTCGTCCTGCTCCGCATCGCGCAGGGCGTCGCCGTCGGCGCCCAGTGGGGCGGCGCGATGCTCCTGGCCACCGAGTACGCCCCGGAGGGCAAGCGCGGCGTCTACGGCAGTGTCGTCCAGCTCGGCGTCCCCATCGGCGTGGTGACCGCCAACACGGTCTTCCTGGCCGCCGGCGCGCTCACCACCGACTCGGCGTTCGCCGCCTGGGGCTGGCGCGTGCCGTTCCTGGTCGGCCTGCTCGTGCTCGGCCTCGCCTGGTACATCCACACCCGCGTCGAGGAGACCCCGGCGTTCCGGGAGGCCGAACGCGCCCTCGCGGAGCAGGAGAAGTCCGAGCAGAGCTCGCCGCTGCGCACGATCCTGCGCGGCCACCTCGGCACGGTGCTCCTTGCCGGCGGCTCCTTCGCCGTGAACACCGCGACCTTCTACATCCTCATCACCGGCGTCCTCGACTACACGACCCGCGAACTGGACATGGAGAAGGGCCCGGTCCTCATGGTCTCGCTCTGCGTCAGCCTCACCCAGCTCGTGCTGATCCCGGCCGCCGCCGCGCTCTCCGACCGCATCGGCCGCATCCGGATCTACGCCTTCGGGGCCGTCGGCATCGCGCTGTGGGCCGTACCGCTCTTCCTGCTGATCGACACCGGCTCGCTGCTGTGGCTCGCGGTCGGCACGTTCGTCGCCAGCTGCTTCCTGAGCATCATGTACGGCCCCCAGGCCGCCCTGTTCGCCGAGCTGTTCACGCCCGAGATGCGCTACACCGGCGCCTCTCTCGGCTACCAGATCGCGGCCGTCGCCGGCGGCGGCCTCGCCCCCTTCGTCATGGTGCTGCTGCTGGAGGCGACGGGCACCTCGATGGCGGTGTCCGGCTACATCATCGCGCTCTCGGTGATCGCGCTGATCTCGATCAAGGTCCTCGCGGACCGGGCGCGTGCGGCGGAACCGGAGGCCGCGCCCGAGGCCAAGGCGGAAGCCGAGTCAGCGGGCTGAGTCCGCAGCCCGCTCGGGCCGGGGCTCCGCGACCGCTCCCGGATCCCCGGCCCGAGCCGCCGGCCGCGACCGCGACCGGGACACCGCGACACCGGCCAGGCACAGCGCACCGCCGACCAGGGTGAGCAGCCCCGGCACCTCGCCGAGGAACAGCCAGGACATCAGGACGACCAGCGCGGGCGCCGCGTACGTCGTCGCGCCCATCCGGCTCGCGGTCGTCCGGGACAGGGCGTACGCCCACGTTGTGAAGGCGAGGGCGGTCGGGAAGACGCCCAGGTACACCATGTTGAGCGTCGCGGAGGCCGGCGCCTTGGCCGCCTCCTGGACGAGCTGCCCGGCGAACGGCAGACAGACCACCGCGCCGACCAGGCAGCCGAACGTCGTCACCTGCAACGGGCTCGCCGTGCCCAGCGCCGGCTTCTGCGCGACGACACCAGCGGCGTACGTGACCGCCGCCAGCAGGCACAGCACCACCCCGAGCACCGAGGAACCGCCCTCGCCGGACATCGAGAGCCCCACGGTCACCGCACCGGCGAACGACACCGCCATCCCCGCCAGCAGCCGCGGCGGCATCGGATCACCGAGCAACCGGGCACCGAGCAGCGCGATGAGGATCGGCCCGGTGTTCACGACCAGGGCGGCCGTGCCCGCGTCGACCTGCTGCTCGCCCCAGTTGAGGACGACCATGTAGACGCCGAACCACAGCAGGCCCGAGATGGCGATCCCGCGCCAGGCCGAGCGTGGCGGCCACCCCTCTCGCCGCAGCAGGCAGATCACCCCCAGCGTCAGCGCCCCGGCCAGGAGCCGCCCGAGCGCCAGCGCGCCCGGCGAGTACGCCTCTCCCGCGCTGCGAATCGAGACGAAGGCGGACGCCCACAGCACGACGGTCACCGTGGCCGCCGCGGCGGCCAGCAGCTCCGCGCGGCGGGCGGGAGGGGGAGGGGGGTTGTTCATCATGATCCCGAGGCTAGGTGGGGAAAGGGAACGGACGCTCGCGAATTTCGGACGGGGCTTCAGCGGCCCATCGGGTGGTGGGCTTGTTCGGTGAGACTCGGGGTCAGCGCAACGCCGCGGCCTCCACGCCCAGCAGATCGAACAGGGCCCGCTCACCGGCCGCCGTCACCTTCACGGCCCGCTCGGAGCCGATACGCACGCACCACCCAGTCTCCAGGGAGTGCCGGCACAGGGCCGCGCCCGCGACGCCCGCGAGATGGGGCCGGCGTTCGGTCCAGTCGAGACAGGCACGGGCCAGGGGGCGCCGGCCGCGCCGGTCGAGGCCGATACCGGCCGACTCGAACCACGCCAGCCCGGCGTCGGTGAGCGCGAACCCTGTCTCCTGTTGCAGCAGCCCGCGCGCCGTCAGCGCGTCCGTGACCGCGATGCCGAGCCGCCCGGCGAGATGGTCGTAGCAGGTGCGGCCCCGGGCCATCGCCGAACCGGCGCTCGACTCCCGCAGGGTCCGCGGCCGTACGGCCGTACCCGGCGCGACCTGCGCCGCCAGGTCCTCCACCAGCTGCGCGACCCGTGCGTCGGCCAGCCGGACGTACCGGTGCCGGCCCTGCCGCTCCTCGGCGAGCAGCCCGCCCGCGACGAGCCTGCCGAGGTGCTCGCTCAGCGTCGACGCGGCGACACCCGCGTGCCGCGCCAGCTCGCTCGCGGTCCAGGCCCGCCCGTCGAGCAGCGCCAGCAGGCACGCGGCCCGGGTCTCGTCCGCGAACAGCGCGGCGAGCCGTGCCAGGGCCGTGGCCTGCGGGTCCCTCGTCGTCATGGCCCCAGCATGGAACACGGACGCTTCGGCCGCCGCCGAAGCGTCACTACCGAAGCGTCGCCACCGCAGTGTCGCTACGCGGTCCGCCGCACCTGCTCGTACTGCCGTGCCAGCCCGTCCAGCAGGGCCGTCAGCCCGGTCTCGAAGGCCCGCTCGTCGACCTTCTCCTGCTGCTCGGCGAGGAGATGGGCCTGCTGGAGATGGGGGTAGTCGGCGGGGTCGTAGGCGCTCGCGTCGTCCACGAAGCCCCCGGCGAAGGAGCCGAGCGCGGAGCCCATCACGAAGTAGCGCATCAGCGCGCCGATGGAGGTGGCCTGCGCCGGCGGCCAGCCCGCCTCGACCATCGCGCCGTAGACGGCGTCGGCGAGGCGCAGGCCCGCCGGGCGGCGGCCGGGGCCGCGGGCCAGCACCGGGACGATGTTCGGGTGGTCGCGCAGCGCGGCCCGGTAGGAGACGGCCCAGTCGTGCAACGCCGTCCGCCAGTCCCGGCCGTCCTGGAACATCGTCAGGTCCACCTGGCCGCTCACCGAGTCGGCGACCGCCTCCAGGATCTCGTCCTTGGTGCGGAAGTGGTTGTAGAGCGAGGGCCCGCTGACCCCGAGTTCGGCGGCGAGCCGGCGGGTGGAGACGGCCGCGAGGCCCTCCGCGTCCACGAGCGCGCGGGCCGTCTCGACGATCCGGTCGGTGCTGAGCAGGGGCTTGCGCGGTCGGGCCATGGCGCACATAGTAGGGCTGCCGATCTAAACTAGCAGTGCTAATTTAAATATACGGTTTTCAAGTGGAGTGACCTGTGGTGAACCTGGAGCTCAGCGAGGAGCAGACCGCCGTACGGCAGCTCGCCCGGGACTTCGTCGAGCGCGAGATCGCCCCGAACGCCACCGCCTGGGACCGCGCCGAGGAGGTCGACCGCGCGATCGTCAAGAAGCTCGGCGCGGTCGGTTTCCTGGGGCTGACGATCGACGAGGAGTACGGCGGCTCGGGCGGCGACCACCTCGCGTACTGCCTGGTCACGGAGGAACTCGGCCGGGGCGACTCGTCCGTGCGCGGGATCGTCTCCGTCTCGTTGGGGCTCGTCGCGAAGACCGTCGCCGCCTGGGGGAGCGAGGAGCAGAAGCGGCGGTGGCTGCCGGGGCTCACGTCCGGCGAGTCGGTCGGCTGCTTCGGCCTCACCGAGCCGGGCACGGGATCGGACGCGGGCAACCTCACGACGCGGGCGGTGCGGGACGGCGACGAGTACGTCATCAGCGGCACCAAGATGTTCATCACCAACGGCACCTGGGCCGATGTCGTCCTGCTCTTCGCCCGCTCCACGGACGCCCCCGGCCACAAGGGCGTCTCCGCCTTCCTGGTCCCCACGGACACGCCCGGCCTGACGCGCCGCACGATCCACGGGAAGCTCGGGCTGCGCGGCCAGGCCACGGCCGAGCTCGTGCTGGAGGACGTGCGGGTACCCGCCTCGGCGCTGCTGGGGGAGGAGGGCAAGGGCTTCTCGGTCGCCATGTCCGCCCTCGCCAAGGGCCGGATGTCGGTCGCCGCGGGCTGCGTCGGCATAGCCCAGGCCGCGCTGGACGCGGCCGTGCGGTACGCGGGCGAGCGCGAGCAGTTCGGGAAGAGTATCGCCCAGCATCAGCTGGTCCAGGAGCTGATCAGCGACATCGCCGTGGATGTCGACGCCGCCCGGCTGCTGACCTGGCGGGTCGCGGATCTGATCGACCGGGGCCGGCCGTTCGCCGTCGAGTCGTCCAAGGCCAAGCTGTTCGCCTCGGAAGCGGCCGTCCGCGCCGCCAACAACGCGCTCCAGGTCTTCGGCGGCTACGGCTACATCGACGAGTACCCCGCGGGCAAGCTGCTGCGGGACGCCCGCGTGATGACCCTCTACGAGGGCACGAGCCAGATCCAGAAGCTGGTCATCGGGCGTGCGCTGACGGGAGTTTCGGCGTTCTGAGTACGCCCCTGAGTACTTGGGCGGATGTGGCGCGGGCCACGTCCGCCGAAACTTGCCCCCATGAGTGACACACCGGGCAGCAAGCAGCAGAACACGGCCGCCTTCTACGGCCAGGCCGTCGCGTCCTTCGCCGTCGCCATGGCGGCGACCGCCATCGGCATCTACCAGCTGAGCGCCGACGCCTGGGTGCGGGGCTTCCTCGCCATCGCCGTCCTGTACCTGGTCACCTCCTCCTTCACCCTCGCCAAGGTGATCCGGGACCGGCAGGAGGGGCCGGCGCAGGGGGCGACGCCCTCCTACGCCCCCTTCGAGAAGCACTGAGCTGCCACACTAAGCGCCCGCTCACCTTCGGCGGTATGGTGTTGTCCCTGTCGGTGGAGAGGGGCGAGTGATGAGTACGGCGGAGGAGACGGCCGGCGGCGAGGCGCAGGCGTGGGGCGAGGTCACGCCCGACGCGGCGCGACGGCTGCTGATCGCCGCGGTGGAGGCCTTCGCCGAGCGCGGGTACCACGCCACGACGACCCGGGACATCGCGGGTCGCGCCGGGATGAGCCCGGCCGCGCTCTACATCCACTACAAGACCAAGGAAGAGCTGCTGCACCGCATCAGCAGGATCGGCCACGAAAAGGCCCTGGAGATCCTGCGGACGGCGGCCCGGCGCGAGGGCAGCCCGACCGAGCGGCTCGCCGACGCGGTCAGCTCCTTCGTGCGCTGGCACGCGGGCGGGCGGACCACCGCGCGGGTCGTGCAGTACGAACTCGACTCGCTCGGGCCCGACGCCCGCGCCGAGATCCTCGCGTTGCGGCGCCAGGTCGACGCGGAGGTGCGCGGGATCATCGAGGAGGGCGTGCGGTCGGGCGAGTTCGAGGTCATCGACGTGCACGGGACGACGCTGGCCGTGCTGTCGCTGTGCATCGACGTGGCCCGATGGTTCAACGTCGACGGGCCGCGGACGCCGGAAGAGGTCGGCGCGCTGTACGCCGACCTCGTGCTGCGGATGGTGGGGGCCGGGGGAGAGGAAGCCCGCCCGTAGCCCGCCGGGTCAGCGGTAGTAGCGGGACACGGACTCGGCGACGCACACGGGCTTGTCGCCGCCCTCGCGTTCCACGGTGAAGGCGACCGTCACCTGGACGCCGCCCTGCACGTCGTCGACGCCGGTGATCGTCGCGGTGGCGCGCAGGCGGGAGCCGACGGGGACGGGCGCGGGGAAACGAACCTTGTTCGTCCCGTAGTTGACGCCCATCTTCACGCCCTCGACGGAGATCAGCTGCGGTCCGAAGAGGGGGAGCAGCGACAGGGTGAGGTAGCCGTGGGCGATGGTGGTGCCGAAGGGCCCCGCTGCGGCCTTCTCCGGGTCGACGTGGATCCACTGGTGGTCCCCGGTGGCCTCCGCGAAGAGGTCGATCCGCTTCTGGTCGATGTCGAGCCAGTCGGTGTACCCCAGTTGTTCGCCCACCGCCGACTTCAGGTCGTCGACGGACGTGAAGATCCTCGGCTGTGCCATGTCGTCCAGGCCTCTCGTGTGCGGGGAGACTGCGTGTGCGGTAGGTCTAAGCGACTGCTTAGCATGGTCGCCCGCGGGGGCTGTGTCAACGGACTCGGTAGGGTTCGAGGGGTGCCTCAGATTTCAGAGAAGATCCATGAGCTCACGGTCGGCCAGCTCGCCGCGCGCAGTGGAGCCGCTGTTTCCGCCCTGCACTTCTATGAGTCCAAGGGCCTGATCGGCAGTCGCCGGACGTCGGGCAACCAGCGCCGCTACTCGCGTGACACGCTGCGCCGGGTCGCCTTCATCCGGGCCGCGCAACGGGTCGGTATCCCGCTGGCGACGATTCGCGAGGCGCTGGCGGAGCTTCCCGAGGAGCGGACGCCGACCCGGGAGGACTGGGCGCGTCTCTCGGAGGCCTGGCGCTCGGAGCTGGACGAACGGATCAAGCAGCTGAACCGCCTCCGCGACCACCTCACCGACTGCATCGGCTGCGGCTGCCTCTCCCTCGACACGTGCGTCCTCTCCAACCCGGGCGACGTCTTCGGCGAACGCCGCACGGGCTCGCGCCTCCTGGTCGACAAGGGCCGCGCGTAGCGCCCATGCGGTGGTGGTGGGCCGGGGCCGCGCCCGGGGGTGTCCGTCCTCGGAACGGCGCGATGGGCTTGCGTACCAACTGACTGTCCGCTGACGCGCCAACCGCTGCGGGCGGACACCCCCGACACGTCCCCTTCCACACGTACGCGGGTGCGGGCACGTCTCGGCCTGAACGCGGCCTCCCGCCCATCCACCGCAGGCCACCGCGCTACGGCCGCCGGTCCCGCCTGGTGCCGCGGCAGGCAACGTTTGCCCGTCAAGGAGCGGCGTCCGGTGCGTGCTCTGGGGGTACCCCCTGCTCGAAGAGCTTGGGGGAGTGCCGGCCGGAAGCCCTCGTGCTGGATGTACTCGGGCTTTCGTCCGGTGCGGCGAGAGGGCGTGCCGGGCGTCGCGACGGGGCGAACGTTGCCTGCCGGGGCACTAGCTGCGGGTGCGGGCACGTGGTGGTCTGCTCGGCTGCCGCAGGCCGCCGCGCTGCGGGCTGCCGTACCGCCTGGCTAGGACCGTCCTACCGCCTAGTGGCGGCCGCCGGTCCGCCTAGCTGCGGGCAATCGTGCCGCTTGGGGCGGCACGGGTGGGCGCAGCGGCACCTCGTCGCGCCGAGCTGCGCAACGCCACGGCCTC